>NZ_JASHIT010000003.1:0-164646 GCF_030733595.1 Halomonas sp. MMSF_3323
CTACCGCCGGTGGACTGGCTGCCGTCGCCTGCCGCGCTACCGCCCGGCAATCCGGCTTCGCTGACGCTGAACTGACCACCTTCGGCATCGGGCGAATCGTCCGGCACGCTGACGGTCGGCGTGGAGTCCGCCGCCACGGTGACGGTGAACACCGCGTCACTGGTATCACCATCGGCATCACGGATGGTGTAGTCGATGACCGCATCGCCCTCAAAGCCCCCCGCCGGGGTGAAGGTCACCTCACCGGTGTCGCTGTCGAAGGTCACACTGCCCTGGCTCGGATTGCGCAGGCTCGCGCCGGTAACACTGGCACCGTCCACGCCCTGGGTGTCATTCGCCAGGACGTTGTAGGTGACGGGGGTGTCTTCGCCGGTGTTGGTGGCGTCGTCCACGGCCTTCGGCACATCGTCGTTGACGTCGATGGTCAGGCTGGTCGAGGCCTCGTCACCGTCTCTGTCGGTGACGACGATGGCAAACAGGTCTGCCAGGTCGTCGCTGCCGCTGCCCTGGCTGGTGTGGTCCTGGGTGCTGCCATCCAGGGTGTAGCTCCAGCTGTACTCCCCAGCGTCAGACACACTGACGCTCAGGGTGCCGTAGTCGGCTTCCACCGTGCCGCCGCCCGTCACGTTCTGGCCGTTGATCACCAGTGAGGCCAAACTGTCGCCGCCGGTGGTGATCGGCAGACTACCGCCAGTGGTCTGGCTGCCGTCGCCTGCCGCGCTTCCGCCCGGGAGGCCCGCCTCGCTGACGCTGAACTGACCACCTTCGGCATTGGGCGAATCGTCCGGCACGCTGACGGTGGGCGTGGAGTCCGCCGCCACGGAGACGGTGAACACCGCGTCGCTGGTATCGCCATCGGCATCGGTGATGGTGTAGTCGATGACCGCATCGCCCTCGAAGCCCGCCGCCGGGGTGAAGGTCACCTCACCGGTCTCGCTGTCGAAGGACACACTACCCTGACCGGGATCACGCAGGGTGGCGCCGGTTACACTGGCGCCATCAGCGCCCTGCACATCGCTGGTACCGTCTGTATTGAGCAGCACATTGTAGGTAACCGCTGTGTCTTCACCGGTCGCGGTCGCGTCATCCACCGCCTCGGGCGCATCATCGAGAATCGCGATATCCAGGGAACCACTGGTGGTACTGCCATCGCTGTCGGTGGCAGTAACCTCGATGCTGTCGATCACACCCTCGTCGGTTGCGCCATCGACGCTGTCATTGTCGACGTTGTCTGTCAGGTCGTAGGTGTAGGCAACGCTACCACCGGTGTCATCGCCGCTATAGCTTGTCAGCGTCAGGCTGCCCAGGGGCGTCTCGATGGTCAGCGGATTGCCGGAAAGACCATTGAGCCGATCCAAACTGATCGGACCGCTGCCACCCACGGTAATGAACGACAGGCCATCGGGAGCGGATACACCGAAGCTGCCACTTGCTGACGTCGCGGCGGTGCCTCGAGCACTACCGCCAGCAAGCCCCGCCTCACTGACCGTCTGCTCGGCAGAGGAAAAGCCGATATCGGCGCTGCCTGGTGCTGCTCCCGCAGGGCCATCGAGCCCGGTCAGGGTGACGGACTCATCCTCATCGACCGCGGTCCCGCCATCCTGCTCCTGCACGTCGTAGGCTTCGCGCTGATAGCCGTACTCGAACGACAGCGGCGACACTTCCTCGACGATACGCAAAAGACGCACGAAATCGTGCCCGCCTTCGACGCCGCCCCCCCCGGCAGCGCCAGCGGCAGGAGCTTCCAACGCCTCGAGCAGATCCCCTTCGCCCTCTTCGAGCAGTGCCAGGACCCTCGCGACCTCGGCGTCCTCTATCACCTCGTCATCGGCCGACCCTTGCGCGTTGATCGCCTCGCTAATCGCCACCTCGACCTCGCCTCCGAGCTGTGCCAGGTGGGTTCCATCAGGTTGAACGAGGATCACACGAGCGCCGGTTTCTGTGATCACCACCTCGCCCTCACTCAGGCGGTCGCCTTCGGTCAAGGGCCTCAGATTACCTTCAGCATCTCTGGCCCAGGCTTGACCGGTAACTTGAACGGCGATGGCGATGATCATAGGGGGCGTCTCTCTTTATTTGGGGTGACAGACCTAGGCCTTGTGAACAAAGGGATGACAAACCTAGTCCGACAGCAACAAAACTGTGCTTATGCGCACATTACATGCATGGGGTATAGGTCAATACTGTACTAGAGGACAATGACCTACCTCTAATCTAATAGCCATGCTTTCCGAGGTCTCTTGCTTACCCCTTTGATGCTTCACGTCATTCCTTGTCGAGCCCTCCTCCCATACTGAGCCGCCTCCCCTGGCATTCCCCTGGCCCGCACCGCGGCGCGGCCCAGACGCCAGATACGAAAACGGCGCGCCCTTTCGGGCGCGCCGTTTTCGTGGTCAAGACACCCTGAGCCAAATCATCAGGGCTAGCAAAAGCAGTTTAGGGTCTAGAACATCTCATCCAAGCATGAGATCCGCGTACCAGAACGCGGCTTCAGGTCACCACGTCAGGTCATCGCTTCAGGCCTGTCAGTCCTGGCGCATCTTCCAGCCCAGGGTTTCACCGGCACGCAGCGGCACCAGCGTCTTGCCGTCGCCAAACGGCAGTTCTGCCGGCACCTGCCACTCGACCTTGTCCAGGGTGATCGAGTCGCTGTTGCGCGGCAGACCATAGAAGTCAGGGCCGTGGTGACTGGCGAACCCTTCCAGCCGATCCAGCGCGCCGGCCTGTTCAAAGGCGGTGGCGTACAGCTCGATGGCCGTCAGCGCGGTATAGGCACCGGCGCAGCCACAGTCACTTTCCTTGTCGTGACGGGCATGGGGCGCGCTATCGGTGCCAAGGAAGAAGCTCGCATCGCCCGAGGTCGCCGCCTCGATCAGCGCCTCGCGATGACGCTCGCGCTTGAGGATCGGCAGGCAGTAGTAGTGCGGGCGAATCCCGCCCACCAGCATGTGGTTGCGGTTGTAGAGCAGGTGATGCGCGGTGATTGTCGCGCCGATATTCGACGGTGCCTCGGCCACGAAGCGCGCCGCGTCGGCTGTGGTAATGTGCTCGAACACCACCTTGAGTTCAGGATGACGGGACAGCAGCGGCTTCATGACCCGCTCGATGAACACCGCCTCGCGATCGAAGATGTCGATCTCGTGATCGGTCACCTCGCCATGCACCAGCAACGGCATTCCCAGCCGTGCCATGGTGGCCACCGCTTCATCGCAGTGACGCAGATCGGTCACGCCGGAGTCGGAGTTGGTGGTGGCCCCGGCCGGATACAGCTTGACCGCCTGCACCTTGCCGCTGCCCCAGGCCGTCTCGATGTCTTCCGACGTGGTGCGATCGGTAAGATAGAGGGTCATCAGCGGTTCGAACTGGCTTTCCGCAGGCAAGGCAGCCAAGATGCGTTGGCGGTAGTCCAGTGCCTGGTCCAGATTGGTCACCGGCGGCTTGAGGTTCGGCATGATGATCGCACGGCCCATCTGGCGGGCAGTATCGGCCACCACGGAGGCCAAGGCGACGCCGTCGCGCAGGTGAAGGTGCCAGTCGTCGGGCCGGGTCAAGGTAATCGCAGTCACTTGTTATCCTGTCGTCGAGTGATCCATGGGCTGACGCAGTATACCGTAAAGGGCAACGCTTCATGGCCCAAACGGGGTGTGATTTCGCGTATCATTCGAGGGACATGCGCCCGGACCTGATCCGCATCTTAGAGAGGTTGCGGCACGTAACCATCGATGTCTCAGGCGATACGCCGTCAACGAGCCGGCGATTACAGGGGCCTCCGGCCGCGCACAGACTTATGACAGAAACATCCTAGCGAGAGTTACATGCCCAAGGTTCGTCACTACGCCGACCTCGTCGCCACCCTGGCAGGCCTGATGTGGCTGATGCTGTACTGGTCGATCAGCGTGTCGCTCAATATCGGCAGCGCCGAGCCGGCCCTGGCCGCCCTGCTGCTGCTCGGCAGCATGATTCTGGTGAGCTTTGTTCATCGCCCCGTTCGAGTGATGCTGGGCCGCTACCATGTCCGCAAGCGGCGCACGGAGATGTGGATGCACATCCTGGCGCTGCCGCTGAACCTGGCGTTTCTGCTGGCCATCGCCATCGACCATCTGATTGCTCCGATGAGCGGTGCCCAGAAGATGCTGCTGTTCAATGTACTGGCGACCGCCAGTTGGCTGGTGTTCCTGGTGACACTGCTGATCAAGCTGCTGGCACGCGCCCTGGCCGATCGCCGCGCGTCGTCCGGCGCCGAGCCAGCGCTCTCCAACGACAGCTCGAACGCTAGCTCGAACAACACTTCCCACAATAATTCGGACAAGAGCGACGCCACCTCCGGTCTTCCCCGGCGTGACGGCGACGAGGCCTGAGCCTGACCCGACTGGGCCGTGGCAACAACGGGACCGACGAGTGGTCACCGTCTAGCCGGGAGCCCTATCTGCCCCTCCGCCATCGATGCCGCCTGCCCGCCGCTTCCTCACACCTTTCGCCCCTGCTGACTCCACCGCCAAACCGCCCCTTGCAGAGGCGGCAAGGCCCTGGGCAGTCAGCGTGGGCCGGCGCCAACGCACTGCAGCATGGGCCGGCGCCAGCGCGGGATCAGAAGCGGTCCACCCTGAACGGCGCCATGTCGATGTCCGGCTGCTCGCCATCGATCACCTGCGCCAGCAACTTGCCGGTCACCGGGCCCAGGGTGAAGCCCTGATGGCCGTGGCCACACGCCAGCCACAGTCCTGACTGGCCGGGAACGCCACCGATCACCGGCTTCATGTCCGGGGTACAGGGTCTGGCGCCTTTCCACGGGGTGGGCTCGAGACGCTGTCCCAGCGGAAACAGCTTGCGCGCCTGCTGCTCCGCCGCCTCGAGCTGTTCCAGGTGGGCCGGCGCATCGAGGCGCTCGAGCTCGGCGCCCGTGGTCATGCGAATCCCGCTGCTCATGGGCGCCAGCAGATAGCCGACCTCGGCGTCCATCACCCAGTGGGTCAGCCTGGCGTCATTCGACTGGCCATAGTGCATATGGTAGCCACGCTTGACGAACAGCGGGATCGACAAGCCCAGGGCCTTCATCCAGTCCTGTGACCAGGGACCCAACGCCATTACCAGCCCATCTGCCTCCAGGGTGTCGCCCGAGGTGGCGATACGCCAGGTGTCGCCCTGCCGGCGCACATCGGTGACGTCCGCCTGGATAATCTCACCGCCGTCATCGGCAAATGACCTGGCGTAGGCGGCCACCAGATCCCCCGGGCTCGCCACCGTCCACGGATCGAGCCAGTGGATCGCCCCGGCCAGCCCGGCCTCCAGGTCCGGCTCCAGACGCGCCAGCGCCTCGCTGTCGAGGTAGTCGAAGCGGATGCCGAAGCGCTTGGCATCCAACTCGGCCTGGGCCGCTCGCTCGCTCAGCGCCTTGCTGCTGCGATAGACCTCAAGCCAGCCCTGGCGACGTACCAGCGCGTCTGCGCCGGAAGCCTCGATCATCGCCGAATGGGCCTCCAGGCAGCCGCCGATCAGCGAGGCGTACTCCGGCACGATTTGCTCGTAGCGGGCCGGTGCCGAGTTCTGCCAGTACTTGAGCAGCGTCCCGGCGCTGGCGAACATCGCGCCCGGACGATAGCGAATGTCGATCTGACGATTGGGTACCACCCGCAACAAGGTCGCCAGATCGCGCGGGAAGGCATAGGGACGCACCGCCTCGCGCTGGATGATGCCGGCATTGCCGTAGGAGGTCTCGCGCCCGGGCTCGCGGCGGTCGACCAGGGTGACCTGATAGCCGCGGCGCCTCAGATGCCACGCTACCGACACGCCGACCATGCCGGCCCCTACTACTACCATCTTGCGCGACATCACTTCCTCCTTGTCTTATAACGCCTGATAACGCCTCATGACATTTCATCACCTGGCTATACCGCCCTTTGCCAGCAGATATATGGCGATCATGGCACCATTTGCAGAAAAACTTATTGTATCGTCAAGGTCTTCGCTACACACCCTCGGCGCGATTCTGTTCGACGATGCGGGTGCGCACGAAGTCCGAGTGGCTGACGTGCAACAGTTCCGCCAGAGCGCGAATGCGGTGCTCTTCCAGGGCATCCTTCTCGCCGTCGGCAAACGCCAACGCCCACATCTGCTGAACTAACGCCACCCGGTCCTGGTAACCGGTGCGGTCGCGCAACTCACGCACGAAGCGGTGATGATCCACCGCGCCCTCGGCCTCCTCACGCGCCAGCGTCATCAGCTCATCCAGCGCTTCGTCCTCGAGCTCGAACTGGTCCTTGAGCTGGTTGCGCATCAGCCGGATCTCGCTGTCATCCAGGCGATAGTCCGCGCGAATCACCTCACACAGCAGCACCGCAGTGGCCAGCGACAGGTCCACCCTGGACGACGCATCCTCTTGCTGCGCCACATCATTGATCCAACGCTTAAGGGACGCCATCATCGTCATCGTATTTTCCTCGTTATTGCGCTCTTCAGAAGGGCCATAAACCGCGCGTGACGCCTCCCCCTGCTTCGCCCTCGACGTTCATGGGCTCATTCGGAATACCACCATGCCTCATCCGCTGCTGATCGTCTCCCTCGCCGCTCTGATCGGCGCCGTCATCGCCGGTGTCGGGGCGTACAAGGTCCGCGATGTCAACCGCTGGCCGACCACCGAGGCCACCGTCACCCACGCCGAAGTGCGCCTGGCGGAAGCCCAGCGCCACCAGCGCGAACGAGACGACCAGCAAAGACGTTACCTGGCATTGCTGCGCTTCGAAGCCACCATCGACGGTCAGCGTATTCAATCCGACAACGCGGGCTTCGATGGCGTTCCCTCCTTCACCCGTCAGGAGGACGCCGACGCCTACATCGCCGACTACCCAGCAGGCAGCGTGGTGCGCGTGCGCTACTCACCGCGCCAGCCTGAGCTGATGCATCTGGGCAGCGCCTCGCTGCCCTGGGGCCGGATCGGCCTGGCGGGTTTCCTGCTGGTGGCAAGCCTCGGCGCCTTTGCCCTGTTCTCGGTGAAGACCTGAACGCCGCCCGGAGGGTCTGTGCTCAATGAAACCTGAACCGGAACCTAGGCCGGAACCTGAACTCAAGCATGGCTCGCAACTCTCACGCCCACTGACCGTCGCCAGCGCCCCATGCAGCCAGGCGTTGAAACATGGATGTGTAATGCGGACTACAATCGTGCCGACAGCTTGCTACCGCCCCCTCCTGGATTAATGGGTACCCACGATGACGTCCGCAGAATCATGCTCCACCCCTAAGGGCGAGGCCCGGCGCCAGCGGCTGCTGGCCGCTGCCCGTGAAGTATTCCTGGACAAGGGTTACGCCGGCGCCAGCGTTAATGACATCGTGGCCCGCGCGGGCGGCTCGCTAAGCACCCTCTATAAGCTGTTCGGCAACAAGGAGGGGTTGTTCACCGCGGCCATGGAGGCCCAGGCATCCAGCGTCTGGAGCCGACTGGGCCAGGCCGGCGAGCGACCACCGCAAGAGGTGCTGGAGGAGCTTGCCAGAGACCTGATCGACCTGGCGCTGCCAAACGCCAATATCCGACTGATTCGTGGTATCGCCGCCGAGGCCGAGCGCGCCCCGGAGCTGGGGGCACTGTTTCTCGACCACGGCCCGGACCGCACCCGGAGTGAACTGGCCGAGTACCTGCGCGACCAGCATGCCCGTGGCAAGCTGGTGGTAAAGGACCCGCGCACCTCGGCCGGCTTGTTTACCGGTATGGTGCTCGGGGAATGGATGCTCGATTCACTGGTCGGGCGAGCACCCTCGCTGACACTGGAGGCCAGGGACCACCGCGCCCGCTACGCGACCGAGCTTTTTCTGGCGGGGCATGCCCCGGCTTGAAGATAGGGCTGACACCTCGCCCCACCCCGCTTCGGGCACCTCTTCTACCGGGCTCCCTACAACACAACCTGCCTAGATGTCAGGCCCGTAGTCAGCCTCTTGAAAGATCCGCCACTCCTCGGCGCGACGACGCTCCAGCCCTGCCATCACCTCGCCGCCGGCGTACTTCCAGGCAAGCCACGCCTGTTCCAGCGTCGCGTAGGGGGTCAGGGTGCGCGGATCGCAGAGCATGGCAACCAGTGAAGAGTTCGAAAATGCCGCCAGCCCGATATTGAAGGCCAGCAACACCAGCGCATCGAACTGGTGCTGATGAAGCCCTCGCACGCCCACCCAGGGTCGACAGGTTTCGAGGCGATCGAGCACCCCAACCTCCACCTGCTGCAGGTCCTGGCGCAACAAGGCCTCCGCCCAGTGCTTGTCGATGCCATTGGCAAACCGCGGCCATTGCTGCCGAGTGATCAGATGCCCCACGCCGATCGTGGCCCCCTTCTGCCAGTGGTGGATCGGCGCTCCGCTCAGGTCGAGATAAGGCATCAGCCGGCAGCCCTCGGCGTTGATCAGCCATCGCCGCCCTCTCGGACTCAGGCGACCGGGCGGCGGCCTGACCTCTGCGTCGATGGCATCATAGAGCGAAATCGCTTTCGGCCCTGCACGCCACCCCCCTCCGACTGCGGGATGATCTTCTGGGTCATCCATGCTGCCCGCTTGTGTTGCCATGCCACCCTCTCTGCCAGTTGTCGCGGCTGCTGCATGAAAGCTCGACGTTCGTGAGACCGCTCGTGCAGCACCCGCCGCCCCATTTCATGGAGCAACGACTTTCAGAGTGGCAGCCCGCTGACGGTAAAACCCCGACCCAGGACAACAGAAACCCAGTCGTACGGCGGTCGCGCACGAAAGTGCTCGACCCGGTCAACCTTGACGGGTCGAGCTTTAGGCGAGCAACGTGGCGGGCCGGGCTTTCGGCCTGAGCTTTCGGGCTGAGCTTTGGAAGTGAGCTTTCGGGCAGAGCTTGCGCAGCGGATTCAAAGGCCCGGCCAGGACTGGCCGGACCATGGGTGTCACTGCGGACAGGTATCAGAAGCGACCTGGCCGTCG
Organism: Halomonas sp. MMSF_3323; assembly: GCF_030733595.1. Classification (NCBI taxonomy): domain Bacteria; kingdom Pseudomonadati; phylum Pseudomonadota; class Gammaproteobacteria; order Oceanospirillales; family Halomonadaceae; genus Halomonas; species Halomonas sp. MMSF_3323. The sequence goes on from NZ_JASHIT010000003.1 coordinate 8,920, forward strand.
GCCCAGCGCCCCCAGCGATACAGAAACAGCGCGTAGGCCTTGAGGGTGTGCTGGATAGAGGCAATCTCGACCCGCTCATCGATGCCATGGATGCGTTCGGCCACGGGCCCGTAGCAGGTCCCGGCGATGCCGTGTCGATTGAGTGCGCGCAGATCCGTGGTGCAGGTCAACGCCACCGAGGGCAGCTCCTCACCGGTCAGGGTACGATGGCAATCGGCCAGCAGGGCGACTCCGGGGCTGTCGGTATCGACGTGGTGACCCTCGGAGCGGAAACCGTGGAACTCGACGTCCAGTCCGGAGATGCCTGGGCCCAGGGAAGCGCTGGCCGCCTCGACGCAGCGACGCACCTTTTCCATGATGTCTTCCACCTGGACTTCAGGCGCGAAACCGATGCGCCCTTCCAGGGTCGCCCGGGACGGCACGCTGGACGCCCAGTTGCCCCCTTCGATCTTGCCGATGTTCAGGTTGAACGGGTGCTCGATCTCGTCATAGGGCGGCTCGCGTCCGGCATTCAGCTCCGCCTCCAGAGCCTTGAGCGGCGCCACCACCGACTGGATCGCCTCGATGGCATTGGCCCCGGCGGCGGTATCCAGCACGTGGGCCGGCACCCCGTCCAGCGACACCTTGAACCACAGGGTGCCGATCTGGGCGGTGGTCAGGGTCGCACCGAAGGGTTCGGGAATCAGCGCAAAGTCGCCACGCTCGTCACGGGCCAGACAGGCCAGCGCCCCATGGCCTGTGCATTCTTCCTCGATCACCGTCTGCAGGGTCAACGGATAGTCGATCTCGAGCCCTGCCCGCTTCATCGCCGCCACCGCCGTCACCATGGCGGCGATGCCGGCCTTCATGTCGCCGGCGCCGCGCCCGTAAAGCCAGCCGTCCTCCTGCCAGGCCTCCCAGGGTGGACGAGTCCACATCGACAGCGGCTCCGCCGGCACCACGTCCAGGTGGCCGTTGAAGATCAGGTGCGGCCTGGACGAGGTACCGTTGATCACCGAGATCAGGTTGTGGCGGTCGACCGCCCTCGCCACCGGTGCCTGCTCGGCATCTGCGCCTTTCTCGGGCAGTGGGACGCGCTCGACAGGCAGCCCCATGTCCAGCAGATGGCTTTCCATCACCTCAAGCACCCCTGCCTCCGCCCCCAGTACGCTGTACTCGCGCACCAGGGCGCTGGTCAGGGCAAGGGTCTCCGGCATCAAGTCGTCGCAGGCATCGAGCAACCGCCGTTCGTTGGCGTCCAGGGCATCGGTGGATAGTTGTGGTGTCGTCATTGACGGCAAATTCCGCATGTTAAATGTGTTTTACGCGTACTAGTTATGCACCTTCGAGCACCTGCAGCACAAGCCCGCCTCACTCGAGACAGGCTTCCGTCGCGGCCCTGGCCCCAGCGTTCGACCAGGACGCCAGTCACTACTTCGCTCACTCGTTCAGCCACGCGACACCCCGGCGTGCTCGGCCAGTCGCTCGATCACCGAGTCCCTGGCCACGCCAATATGGTAGTCCACCTCGTCCCGGCAGCGCTGAGGATCACCGCTCTTCAGTGCCTCCAGCAGCCGCCAGTGGGAGGCAGCGATGCTTTCGGGGGTCTCGTGGGTACGGGTGATCAGGGTGATGCACAGCCGCAGCTCGAAGCTCAGATCGTCGAAGGCACGGGCCAGCCGGGCGTTGTCGGCCAGCTCGAACACCAGGCGATGAAAGGCCAGGTCCTCCTCGATCTTGAGCCCTTCGTCATCGCCTGCGGCGACCTCGCACAGACGACTGATCTGGCGATGCAGCCGCTGTTCGGTATCCGCGTCGAAGCGCGTCATCACGCGCTCGAAGGCGTGGCGCTCCAGACCGATGCGCAGATCAAAGACGTCGCTCAGCTCGGCCACATCCAGGGTGCGCACGAAGAACCCGCGCCGCGGGCGCGATACCAGCAGTCCACGGCTCTCCATCAGCCTGGCGGCCTCGCGCACCGGGGCCCGGCTAATGCCGAGCTCCGCCGCCAGCCCGGCCTCCGACAACCGCTCGCCCGGTGCGAAGCGCGAGGCCAGGATCGCCTCGGTCAAGTAGTCGACGACCTGGTCCACCAGGTTGCGCTGAACCACGAAGGGCGCGGCTGAAGGGTCCCGTGGATTGGCCATGCTCGACTCCCGTAGTTGGCCTGAAGGGTCATACCCCAGTATGACCGCAACCAGCGTCGAACAACAGTCGATTGCCGACTGTCGACAGTTTGTGCCGAGGCTGCTAGGTTCTAAAGGGCTTACGGAAATCCCCAACAACAACAGTCCCGGAGCTGGCCTCAGCGACGCGGATGCCCGGCAACAGCGCACTCCCAGTGCGTCCTGCCCCAGGCGTCACGTACCTCTGGCAACACCTCCGGGCCACCAAGGTGCCCTGATATGACCCCGACCTCCCGTCACCCCCACCACGCCTCTCCGCAGTCTTCTTCTCTTCAGCCTTGCTCGCGGCTGTCCGCCACTCCCCGGGCGAGCTCGACCCAGGCACGCGCCTCTCGCTTCAACGCCTCCCTGCTGACGCTGGGCCTGGCTGCCCTGCTGCCGCTGGCGGCCACCCAGGCAATGGCCCAGGACGACAGCCAGGACGCCCAGCAAGAGGCCACCCAGGAACCCCAGCGTGGCGGTGTCATCGACACCATCATCCAGCCGGAACCGCCGGGCCTGGTGCTGGGCATGATCCAGAACGCCCCCACCCGCACGGTGGCCGGCAACATCTATGAGGGCCTGCTGCGTTACTCCACCGACATGGAGCCGATGCCGCAACTGGCCAAGAGCTGGGAGATCAGCGAAGACGGCCTGACCTACACCTTCCACCTTCAGGAAAACGCCAAGTGGCATGACGGCGAGGCCTTCACCGCCGAAGACGTGGTGTTCTCCGCCGACGTCTTCCACCGCGACTTGAACCCCAGCGCCCGAGCGGTGCTCGAGCACGTCGAGAGCATCGAGGCGACCGACGACCACACCGTGGTGTTCACCCTGAAGAAGCCCTTCGGCCCCTTCCTGATCTCGTTCGAGGCCGGCACCTTCACCATGGTGCCCGAGCACATCTACGCCGGCACCGACTTCCGCAACAACGAAGCCAACAACCATCCCATCGGCACCGGCCCCTTCCAGTTCGACAGCTGGGACCGCGGCACCGTGATCAAGCTGACCCGCTTCGACGACTACTACGAGGAAGGACTGCCCTACCTCGATGGCATCAACTGGCACGTCATCCCGGACGGCGCCTCCCGCGCGGTGGCCTACGAGAACGGCACCGTCGACGTGCTGCCCTACGGCACCGTCGAGAACTTCGACGTCCCCCGGCTGACCGCCATGGACAACACCTGCGTGACCGAGAAGGGCCACGAGTACTTCAGCCCCTTCGCCATGCTGTGGATGAACAATCGTGAGGGACCGACCGCCGACAAGCGCTTCCGCCAGGCGGTGATGTACGCCATGGATCGCGAATTCGCCCGCGACGTGCTGTGGAATGGCATGGGCCAGGTCCCGTCAGGGCCGTTTGGCTCCAACGCCAAGTTCAATGACGCGGACCTCGAGGGTTACAGCTACGACCCGGACAAGGCCGAGGAACTGCTCGACGAGATGGGTTACGACGGCGAGGAGGTCACCCTGCTGCCGCTGCCCTACGGCGAGACCTGGAATCGCTGGGCCGAGGCGGTGCAGCAGAACCTCAAGGAGGTGGGCATCAACGTGCGCACCGAGGCCACCGACGTGGGCGGCTGGAACCAGCGCCTGGGCGAGCGTGACTACGACCTGGCCTTCACCTACCTGTACCAGTACGGCGACCCGGCGCTTGGCATCTCGCGGACCTACCTGTCCACCAACACCGAGAAGGGCTCGCCCTGGAACAACGTCGAGGGCTACCAGAACCCCGAGGTGGATGAGCTGTTCAACGCCGCCGCCACTGCCTATCCGGACAGCGAGCGCGAGCGTCTTTACCACGAGGTGCAGCAGATCCTGCTCGAGGACGCACCGCTCGGTTGGTTGCTGGAGCTCGGCTTCCCGACCATCTACCGCTGCAACGTCAACAATCTGGTGACCTCGGCGGTAGGCGTCAACGACGGCTTCAAGGACGCTTGGATCGCCGACTGAGCCAAAAAAGGCGACATGTGCGCGGCCCATCACGGGCCGCGCCAGCCCTGATTTCGCTGCTGCCATCACCACAGGCTTACTGCCCGGGACCTCACCATGCTCTACGCCCGCCTGATCATTTCACGACTGTTGAAGGCCGCCATCGTGCTGCTGCTGATCGTCGTGTTCAATTTCGTGCTGATCCAGCTCGCCCCCGGCGACCCGGCGGCCATCCTGGCCGGGGAAGCCGGCGCCGCCGACGAAGCCTTCATCGCTCAGCTGCGCGAGCAGTTCGGGCTGGACCAGCCCATGTATGTCCAGCTGTGGCACTACGTGTCCGGCATTCTGACCCTGGACTTCGGCTACTCCTACCGCCAGCAGATGCCGGTGCTGGACCTGATCCTCGACCGCCTGCCCGCCACCCTGCTGCTGACCGGTACCGCCTTCGTGCTGTCGCTGGCACTCGGCATCCTCGCCGGCTCCATGGCCGCGATGCGCGTCAAGAAGGCCTCGGGCTCGCTGATCATGGCGCTGGCTCTGCTGTTCTACGCCACACCGCTGTTCTGGGTGGCGCTGATGGCGGTGGTGCTGTTCTCGGTGTACCTGGACTGGCTGCCCGCCTACGGCATGTTCACCGTCGGCGCCAACCTGGAAGGCCTGGCCTACGCCCTGGACGTCGCCAAGCATCTGGTGCTGCCGGCCACCACCCTGGGCCTGTTCTTCATGGCCATCTATACGCGCATGACCCGCGCCTCGATGCTCGACGCCGCCCAGCAGGACTTCGTCAAGACCGCCAAGGCCAAGGGCCTGGCGCCCAGGGTCATCCAGCGCCGCCATATCCTGCGCAACGCCCTGTTGCCGATCATCACCCTGGCGGGGCTGCAGGCCGGCCAGATGGTCGGCGGCGCCATCCTCACCGAGACGGTGTTCGCCTGGCCGGGCATCGGCCGGCTGATGTACGAGGCGCTGATGCAGCGTGACTACAACCTGCTGCTCGGCATCTTCTTTTTCTCCGCCGCCCTGGTGATCCTGTTCAACATCGCCACCGACCTGGTCTATCGACTGGCCGATCCACGCATCAAGGGGGCCGCCGCATGAGTTTCTTTGCCCGTTTCGCCCAGAACCGAGGCGCCCTGGTGGGACTGATCATCCTGTGGGCGATCATCCTGATGGCCGTGCTGGCCCCGGTGCTGTTCCCCGAATCCCCCTGGCGCATGGTGCAGCGCCCCTTCCTGCCGCCACTAGCCCAGGACGGCTTCTGGCTCGGCACCGACACCATGGGTCGCAACGTCGCCGCCGGACTGATGCACGGCGCCTGGGTATCGCTGCTGATCGGCCTGGTGTCCACCGCCGTGGCGCTGGCCATCGGCGTGCCGCTGGGCGCCATCGCCGGCTACTACGGCGGCCTGGTGGACGACGCCCTGATGCGCTTCACCGAGTTCTTCCAGACCATCCCCAACTTCGCCCTGGCCATCGTGCTGGTGGCGATCATGCAGCCCAGCGTGACCTCCATCGTGCTGGCCATCGCCATCGTCAGCTGGCCGCCGGTGGCCCGCCTGGTGCGCGCCGAGTTCATGTCGCTGCGCCATCGCGAGTACGTCGAGGCGGCGCGCCTGGTCGGCCAGACCAACACCCAGATCATCCTGCGCCAGATCCTGCCCAACACCCTGTCGCCGATCATCGTGCTGGCCTCGCTGATGGTGGCCACCGCCATCCTGCTGGAGTCGGCGCTGTCGTTTCTCGGCCTCGGTGACCCCAACGTGATGTCCTGGGGCTACATGATCGGCGCTGCGCGCACCGTGATTCGCCAGGCCTGGTGGCTGTCGTTCTTCCCCGGCCTTGCGATCCTGTTGACCGTGCTGGCGCTGAACCTGGTCGGCGAAGGGCTCGATGACGCCCTCAACCCCAAACTCGCCCGGGAGCGCTGAGCCATGAATACCTTTGACAACAGCACCACCGGCACCAGCGCTTCCACTGCACCGCGCAGCGAACCGGTGAAGGTGCCGAAGGGCGCCACCGCCGGCGATCCCTGCGGCGATCCAGCCCCGGAACCGATCCTGCGCATCGAGGGCCTGAGCGTCGCGCTGCCCGCCGGCGCCGACCGCGAGTACGCCGTGGAAGAGCTGTCCTACGAAGTCAGCCCCGGCGAGATCCTGTGCGTGGTGGGCGAATCCGGCTCCGGCAAGTCCATGGCCGCCAACACCGTCATGGGCCTTCTGCCCAAGGGCGTACGCCCGGTGGCCGGGCGGGTGATGTTCGAGGGCGAGGACGTGCTGACCCTCGACGAGAAGCGCCACCGGGCGCTGCGCGGCAAGAAGATCGGCATGATCTTCCAGGAGCCGATGACCGCCCTCAACCCACTGATGCGCATCGGCGACCAGATCGCCGAAGTGTTCGAGGCCCATGGCGAGCTCAAGGGCGCCGAGCGTCAGGCCCGGGCGCTGGAGCTGCTCAAGGAAGTCCGCCTGCCCCAGCCCGAACGGGCCATTCGCGCCTACCCCTTCGAGCTTTCCGGCGGCCAGCGCCAGCGGGTGATGATCGCCATGGCGCTGGCGCTGGAACCGAAGCTGCTGATCGCCGATGAGCCCACCACCGCGCTGGACGTCACCACCCAGGCACAGATCCTCGAGCTGATCGCCGACCTGCAACGTCGCCACCATATGGCGGTGATGTTCATCACCCACGACTTCGGCGTGGTCGCCGAGATCGCCAACCGAGTGTGCGTGATGCGCCACGGTCGGATCGTCGAGATCGGCCGCCGCGACGAAGTGCTCGACAACCCCCGTCACGACTATACCCGGGCGCTGATCGAGGCCATCCCCAGCGACGCCGCGCCGCCCGAGCGCGAGCCGATGGCGCCGACGCCGATCCTCGAGGTACGCGACCTGAATCGGGTATTCCGTTCCCGCGGCGGGCTGTTCAAGCCCTCCCGTGAGGTACGCGCCCTGGACGAGGTCAGCTTCACCCTGTCACGCGGCGAGACCATCGGCATCGTCGGCGAGTCGGGCTCCGGCAAGTCGACCCTGGGGCGCTGCGTCGTGCGCCTGGAGCGTCCCGACAGCGGCGAGATCCTGCTGGGTGGCGAAGACCTGTCCGCGCTCAAGGGTGACGCCCTGCGGCGCCAGCGCCACCGGGTGCAGATGGTGTTCCAGGACCCTTACGCCTCGCTCAACCCACGCACCCGGGTGGGCATGGCCATCGCCCAGGGTCCCATCGCCAACGGCGTGCCCCGCGAAAAGGCCCTGGCCAAGGCCGACGAGCTGCTCGAGCTGGTGGGACTTGGCGGCAGCGCCGACCGCTTCCCTCATGAGTTCTCCGGCGGTCAGCGCCAGCGCATCGGCATCGCCCGCGCCCTGGCACTGGACCCGGAGCTGATCGTCGCCGATGAAGCGGTGTCGGCGCTGGACGTATCGATCCAGGCCCAGGTGCTCGAGCTGCTCGAGGATCTGAAGCAGCGCTTCTCGCTGTCGCTTCTGTTCATCACCCACGACCTGCGGGTCGCCGCCCAGATCTGCGATCGCATCATCGTCATGCAGAAGGGCCGCATCGTCGAACAGGGCAGCGCCCAGGAGGTCTTCACCCGACCTCAGGCGGAATACACCCGCGAACTGCTCGCCGCCATTCCCGGCCGCGACAAGACCACCGATAACAAGACCAGCAAAGAGGAGACCACCCACTGATGGCCGTTACCTCCCAACAACTCTCGCCTTCGCTTGCCACGCTGATCGAGACACTGCGCGAGCGCCTGGGCACCGCCCAGGTGCTGACCGGCGACGACGTGGCAAGCCGCCAGGTGGACTGGCTGAGCGGGGCGCCCTGTCGCGCCGCGGCCATCGTGCGGCCCGGCACCCCCGAGCAGGTAGCAGAGGTGCTCGCCCTGTGCCACCAGGCCCGCCAGCCGATCGTCACCCACGGCGGCCTGACCGGGCTGGTCCACGGCGCCGAGGCGGCCCCGGACGAGCTCGCGCTGTCACTCGAGCGTCTTGCCGCCATCGAGGAGATCGACCCTGTCGCCGGCACCATCACCGTGCAGGCCGGCGCACCGCTGCAGAAGGTCCAGGAGGCCGCCCGCGAGGTCGGCATGCAGTTCGCGCTCGACCTGGGCGCCCGTGGCAGCTGCAGCATCGGTGGCAATATCGCCACCAACGCCGGCGGCAACCGGGTGATCCGCTACGGCATGATGCGCCAGCAGGTGCTGGGGCTCGAGGCGGTGCTGGCCGATGGCCAGGTGATCAGCGCCATGAGCCCGATGCTCAAGAACAACGCCGGCTACGACCTCAAGCAGCTGTTCATCGGCAGCGAAGGCACCCTGGGCGTGGTCACCCGGGCGGTGCTCAAGCTGCAGCCGGCGCTTGGCGACACCCGCACCGCACTGGTCGCCTGCCCCGACTTCACCTCAATGACATCCCTGCTGGCGCACCTGCGTGACAGCCTTGGCGGAAGCCTCGCCGCCTTCGAGGCCATGTGGCAGAACCACTTCGCCCTGATCACCGAACAAGAACGTCATCAGCCGCCGCTGGACACCGACGCGCCCTACTACGCCCTGGTCGAGTCCCTGGCCAACGACGAGGACCACCACCGCCAGCAGTTCGAGGCGGCACTCGAAGCTTCCGTCGAACAGGGCTGGGTGGTCGACGCCGTGATCGCCCAGTCGGAAAGCCAGCGCGACAAGCTCTGGGCGATTCGCGATGATATCGAAGGACTGGTGGAGGCGCTCTCGCCGATCATGGCCTTCGACGTCAGCCTGCCGATCGGCGAGATGCAGGACTATGTCGCCGAGGTCCAGGCACGCCTCGAGGCCCGCTGGCCACAGGTGCGCCTGGCGGTGTTCGGCCATCTGGGCGACGGCAACCTGCACCTGACGGTGGGTGTGGGCAGCGATGATCCGGACACCCGCCACGAGGTCGAGGCCTGCCTCTACGAGCCGCTGGCCCGGGTCAAGGGATCGATCTCCGCCGAGCACGGCATCGGCCTGGAAAAGCGCGACTGGCTGTCGATCTCGCGAAGCCCCGAGGAACTCGCGCTGATGGCGACGCTCAAGCGCACCCTCGACCCCCATGGCCTGCTCAACCGCCACAAGGTGGTGCCCTGGACCGCGCCGCTGACCTGATCTGACCTGACCTGACCTATTGACATAAGCCGCTGTCGTAGCGCGCTCGGACCACCCTCTGACACGCCTCCGCCCCCTTCAAGCCAACCCCACAGGACATCCTATGGCATCCGATACCCCCACCTTCGCCGACCACCTCTACTCCCCGGGACCGGACAACCCCTTCCCTGGCATCTGGGTGCTGAAGCGCCGTATCGGCAAGGAGATCCCCCACCGTCTGGGCTCCAACGAAGGCCTCGACATGCCCCATCGCGCCCTGCGCGAGCACTTCGGTGACGCCATGGTCGAGCACGTCTACTGCTACGGTGACTCCGAAGCCCTTGGCGTGCGCGAACGCCTCGTCCGACTGCACGGCTTCGACCTGGACACCCTGCTGGTAGACGCCGGCTGCGACAGCCTGCTGGCGCTGGCCCTTAGGGCCACCGCCCCCGCCGGTACCAGCGTGGTCAGCTCCGCCGGCACCTATCCCACCTTCGGCTACTTCGCCAAGGGCCAGGGCTGCCGTCTGATCGAGGTCGACTACGAGGAGACCGCCGACCACCTCGCGCCGGACATCGACGCCCTGATCGACGCCGCCCACAGCCACCACGCCCGGCTCGTCTACCTGGCCAACCCGGATAACCCCACCGGCTTCGTCCACGACGAGGCTACGGTCGCGCGGCTGCGTGACGCCTTGCCTGATGACTGCTGGCTGTTGCTGGACGAGGCCTACCACGACTTTCGCGACGATGCCGCCAAGCCCAGCTTCACCCGCGCCCTGCCCGGGGTGATTCGCTGTCGCACCCTGTCCAAGGCCCACGGCCTGGCCGGGCTGCGCGTCGGCTACGCCATCGCCGAGCCCGACACCCTGGCGATGCTGATGAAGGTGCGCATCCACTACGCGGTGTCGACCCTGAGCCTGGCCGCCGCCGAGGTGGTGCTGGACCACCAGGACGAGACCGACGCCCACATCCAGGCGGTGCTGGAGCGCCGGGCGCGCCTGGCCGAGCACTTCAAGGCGCTGGGCGCCGACGTACTGGAGAGCGGCACCAACTTTATCGGCATTCGTCTGGCCGACGCCGAGCTTGCCAAACGGGTCAACGCCGACCTGCTGGACGAAGGCAAGTTGATCGCACGCCCGGCCCACCCTGCTCTTGGCCATGTGTTGCGCATCACCGCCGTGGCCGACGCCCTCGAGCCTGGACGGCTTGCCCGCCTGGAGCAGGCGGTGCGCGAGGGGATCTGAGGCCCGCTGCTAGGCTGGAGCGATGAAAAAGTCGATCTTCCGTCTCTCGATGGCAGGCGAAGTTTCAATAGCCGACAGGATATTAACGGCAGGCGAGGTCTCAATAGCAGACAAGATCTTAGTAAAAAGTACCGCCAGGCGACCGAGGCCGCCTGGCGGTAATGCTGGAGTGATCTAAGCGCCGTGGGCCCTGTCGTAGGCCAGCATAGCAAGCGGCTGGCCCGGGCCCTCGACCCGGGCCTTGCCACGGACCCTCAAGGTCGGTGAAACGCCACCGACGTCACCTTGCCCGGTGGACGCCGGCCTTCAGCTGGCGCTCTCCAGTATCGCTTCGTTCAACACCGCCAGGGGGAAGTGGCGACGCAACATGCGATTCTGGAACTCGTCCACGAAGCAGGCGTTGATGATGATGATAAAGCGCTCGAAAGGGGCGCTTGGCTCGCACTGGGTGATCGCATCGACGCTATGGAACAGGCGATCGTCACGCAGGTGCAGCACCTCCCCCGGCGCCAGCGTCACCCGGCCGACTTCCAGCTGGCCGGCCTTGTCCCGATACAGGGTGTTCACCGCCCCACTCACGTTGTCACGGTTGAGCACCACGATGCTCAGGTACTTGCAGCCGTCGGCGTGGATGCCCTGGCCCTGCAACGGATCCACGGTGCCATCACCACGTACACCGGTGATCTGCATCAGGATGGGCACGCCGCGCTCGAGCCCCCATAGCTCCGCCCAGGCCTTGACGAACGCCTTGACGTCCTCGCGCTCGGTAAACTCGGGCAACAGCGGCTCGTAGTAACGCAGCCGATCCGCCATGCTGGCAGCGTCATTGAAGCGTCCCCCCTGGGCCATGGGACACTCGCCCAGGGTTTCGACCTCTCCCTGGTCGTTCAGGTGCAGCCAGGACATGCGCTTCCAGCGGCGATTGACGTAGGGGTCCCGCGGCAGGTCATCAATGAATGACTGCCAGGCGGACAGGTCAATATGCGCCAGGCGCGTCTTGCTCCAAGACTGAGAGGCGACCTCCTCGAGGACAGAGGAATCCCAGTACCCGGATTCAGGAATCCAGTGCTCGACGTTGAGCGTCTCGATGGCGGCAACATGCCGACCTTGTACGACTTTTTGCACTCTTTTCATGCCATTAACCTCGGTTTTGTGCACAAACGTGTGCATTTCATGGATGTTGCATATGCAACACCGAGGATCATGTGGAGCGCCCATACAACGGTCAAACACCGAGCCTAGATACCGTTCGTTGATTAACTTTTTGCTGAAAGAGAGTATTTGCGTCGTTTATTCCGATAATGGAAAAACTCATTCCGGCGTTTGGTACTCGCTGCTAGCGAAAATTTGTACGACACTGCCGATATATGCAGATTCGTTACTTTTGTTCGGCCACACCTATCAGGCACACCTGGCTGGCCCTGCTCAGGACATGACGCCATTGCACATCGGTGACAGATTCCACACGCCACGCTCGACCGCTGCCGATACCGGCGGCAGCGGCGGAGAAAACGCCCTCCCGCTGCCGTCCCTGACGCTCAGCGACTGGCGCTTTCGTGAACTGCTGATGAGCCTTTCACGGGTCGCGGTGCAGGGGTATGACAGGGACAGGCGCGTCATCTACTGGAATAGTGCCAGTCAGGCGCTGTATGGCTACAGCGAGCAGGAAGCCCTGGGCAAGCGTCTGGAACAGCTGTTGATACCCGAGGCCATGGTCGACGCTGTGATCGATGCCCACCAGGCCTGGGTCCACCGCGGCGTGGAGATCCCCGCCGAAGAGCTCGAGCTCAAGCATCGTTCCGGCGCCAGCGTACCGGTCTTCTCCCACCACGTGATGCTGGGCCGGGAGACCGACAATCCGCTGATGTTCTGTATCGACATCGACCTGGCGGGTGAGCGCAAGGCACGTCGTGACCTGGACTACATGACACGCTTCGACCGTCTGACCGGCTTGCCCAATCGCCACGCCTTCGAAATCGAGCTCACGCGGACCCTGGCAGAGTGTCGGCGCCACGACGACAGCCTGCTGATCCTGTTTGTCGACCTCGACCACTTCAACGAGATCAACGACACCCACGGCTACGCCTGCGGAGACAAGGTCATCCGCCAGGCGGCCAATCGCCTGCAGGCCTTCCGTCGCAGCGATGACCTGCTCTGCCGTTTTGGTACCGATGAGTTCGTGCTGGCCCTGCCCCAGGTGGACATGGCCAACGACGCCATACAGGTGGCCGAGCGCCTGCTGGAAAGCCTATCCCGACCGATGCGAGTAGGCGGCCGCCAACTGAGAATCCACGCCTCGATCGGCATCAGCACCTTTCCCGACAATGGCAGCGAGGTGCAGGAACTGGTGGGCAATGCCGACGCCGCCAAGACCCGGGCCAAGCTTACCGGCCGCAACACTTATCAATTCTTCAGCCCCGAAGCTCACGCGGCGATGGTGCGCCAGCACAGCATCGCCGAACGCCTGCAGCGCCTGCTCGACCAGGACGGCGGCGGCGAGCTTGGCCTGGTCTACCAACCCCAGGTGGCTGCCGCCAGCGGCCACATCGACTCCCTAGAGGCGCTGCTACGCTGGACGACCCGGGACGGTGAAGCCATCTCCCCCGCGGAGTTCATCCCGGTAGCCGAGCGCAGCAACCTGATCAAACGCCTGGAGGACTGGGTACTGCACAAGGTGTGCGAGCAGCAGCGCCAATGGCGCGCTGAGGGCAGCCGCCAAGTGCGCGTGGACGTCAACGTCTCCGGGCGTCACGCGGTGATGCCCGGCATGTTCGAGGCCTTCGCCTCCTGCGTCGCGTCCTACGGCCTGGGGCCTCGCGAGATCGGCATCGAGCTCACCGAGAACGTGCTGATCGAGGCCGGCCAGGACGTACTGGACAGCCTGCGCCGACTCTACGACCAGGGTTACAAGATCGCCATCGACGACTTTGGTACCGGCTTCTCATCGATGAGCTACCTCAAGGTGCTGCCGATCACCGCGCTCAAGATCGACCGCACCTTTGTCGCCGAGTGCACACATGACCCCAGGGACAGGGCGATCATGGAAGCCAGCATCTTCCTTGGCCACCGCCTCGGTCTCGAGGTCGTCGCCGAAGGCGTGGAAACCGACGAGCAGCAGGCGCTATTGCAGGAAATGCGCTGCGACCTGCTCCAGGGCTTCTACTACCACCGCCCCATGGATGCCGATCTGGCGGCGAGACTGTTGCGTGCCGACAAGTCAGCACTTTCGCCAACAGGCAAAAGACATCACTAGGCAACCCCCTTCATCTTCTCCTCTTCACGCAAGCCACGTCGTAGCCGTCCTTCAACGCGGGCGCTTGCGCGCTGCAACGGCTTCTGTATCCTCTGCAAAGCACCTACCAGTGAATGACGCCATCGACTTTCTTCATCACACTGAACACTCCGCCACCGACTCCTCGGACACGGCGAAGCGCAAGCAAGGACCCCACAGCAATGGCAAACACCCCTACCCAACCTCCGGAGCACTACTACCCAAGGCCCCCGGCGGATGACGAGATATCGCTGGTCGATATCACCCTGATTCTGGTCAGGCGCTGGAAGATGATGGCAGGGGTGTTTGTGGTCATCGTGCTGCTGGCTCTCGCCTATGCCCTGACCATGACCGATAGCTACCGTTACGTGTCGATTTACAACGTGGCCGAACGCCAACCCAATGGCGGCGCCGGCGTCGGCGTGCTGGAATCCCCGGAGAGCGTGGTCGCCAAGATCGACAACTACTACTTCGACGTGGTGACAAGCGAGCTGCTGGAAGAAAAGTCCCTCGACAATCTCGGCTTCGAGACCACCGCCAAGGCGCCGGAAAACGTGGCCTTCCTGACCCTCGCCTCAGAGGCAACCGAAGAAGACGCTGAACTGGTCACCGAGTTTCATCAGAAGCTGCTGGACACGGTAAAGACCGACCAGGACGAGCTGCTGGCCAAGCGCCGCGACGCCCTCGAACAGCAATTGGCCAGCACCAGTGAGAGTCTGGAGGCCGCCAAGCAGTCCACCTCCGAAAGCGCTGCCGAGCTGGTGGCCACCTATACCGCCAAGATGGTCGACATCGAAGAAAAGCAGGCCTACCTCGCCGAAGGCAACATCCAGCGCGTGGCCTCGCAGAGCCAGCAGCCCGTCGGCACCAGCAAGGCCCTTATCATGGCACTGGCCATCGTGCTGGGCGGCATGCTCGCGGTCATGGCCGCCTTCCTGGCCGAATTTGCCGGTACAGTGCGCAAGGCGTCCGCCCACAAGGACTAAGGGGCCTTTCGCTCGCGTCAGGCGGACACAAGCCCCAATAGCAAAACGCCCCGAAGGCCTTGGCCTTCGGGGCGTTTTTCTTTCGGGCAACTTGCTCAGGCTACTTGTCTTCGGTCGACCTGCTTTCTAGCCCTTCGGTCGAGCTGCTTTCTAGCCCTTCGGTCGACCTGCTTTCGAGCCATCAGGCAATGCCGCTCACGCTGCCTCTCGTATTACACTTTCCAATGGCGCCTTCACCATCAGCGTTCTTTATGCAACACCTTCCAGCGAATCACCACGGCCGACGGCGTAGTACATCAGCCCGGCCTGACGCACGCTCTCGGGGTCGTAGAGGTTGCGGCCATCCACCACCACCGGCATCGACAGCTGGTCCTTGAGCCAGGGGAAGTCCAGCGAGCGGAACTCCTTCCACTCAGTGCAGATCACCAGGGCGTCGGCACCCTTGACCGCCTGGATGCGATCCCCCGCCAGCATCAGGTCATCACGCTCACCGTAGATGCGACGGGTCTCGCCCATGGCTTCAGGGTCATAGGCCTGGACCCTGGCGCCGGCCTCCCAGAGGGCCTCCATCAGGGTACGGCTGGGCGCGTCACGCATATCATCGGTATTGGGCTTGAACGACAGCCCCCAGATAGCGATGGTACGGCCCTTGAGGTCGCCGTCGAAGGCGTTGGCCAACTTGGTAAACAGAGTCTGCTTCTGGCGCTGGTTTACCGCTTCCACCGCCCCCAGCAGTTCGGCTTCGTAGTCCACCTCGCGGGCGGTGCGCGCCAGTGCCTGGACGTCCTTGGGGAAGCAGGAACCGCCGTAGCCACAGCCCGGGTAGATGAAGTGGTAACCGATACGCGGGTCACTGCCGATGCCGCGACGCACCTGCTCCACGTCGGCGCCGAGACGTTCGGCAAGGTTGGCGATCTCGTTCATGAAGCTGATCTTGGTGGCCAGCATGGCGTTGGCGGCGTACTTGGTCAGCTCCGCCGCCCGCACGTCCATGAACATCAGCTTTTCCTGCAGACGGATGTAGGGCGCGTAGCACTCCCGCATCAACTGCTTGACCTTGTCCGAATCGGTGCCGACCACGATACGCGCACCGTGGGCAAAGTCCTCGATGGCCGCGCCTTCCTTGAGAAACTCGGGGTTGGAGCAGACGTCAACGTTCAGGCTGACACCGCGCTGCTCAAGCTGGGACTCCACCATCGCCTTGACCCGATCGGCGGTGCCCACCGGCACGGTGGACTTGTCTACCACCACCTTGTCGTCCTGCATATGCTCACCGATGGCCTTGGCCACCGCCAGCACGTACTGTAGATCCGCGCTGCCGTCCTCATCCGGCGGAGTGCCCACGGCGATAAACTGCAGCACACCATGGCCGACCGCCTTGGCAGCATCGGTGGTGAACTTGAGCCGCCCCGCCGACACGTTGGCCTTGACCATGGGCTCAAGGCCCGGCTCGAAGATCGGGATCTCCCCGGCCTCGAGGCGTGCAATCTTGTTCTCATCCACGTCCATGCAGATGACATCGTGACCGACGTCCGCCAGACAAGCACCTGTGACCAGGCCTACGTAGCCGGTGCCAAAAATGGTGATCTTCATCCCTTGTCACTCACTGAACATTTTGATCGGCCAAGGATAGCAATCCCGCCCTGCAAATGGCACAGGCGTTTCCTTGCCTGGGTCAAATGGGATAGCGAGAAGGCCCCACAGGCACAACCTATCGCCCTTTGTCCCCCCTTGACCGACCCATGGCTCACACCGCGTAGAACTGGCGATACCAGTTGACAAAGCGATTGACGCCTTCTTCCACCGGCATCTGCGGGCGATACCCGGTGGCCTGATACAGCGCTTCGGTGTCCGCCCAGGTGCGCGGCACATCACCCGGCTGCATGTCCTTGTAGTGGCAGATCGCCTCTCGCCCCACCGCCTTCTCGATGGCGCGAACGAAGTCCATCAGCGACACCGGGCTACCACAGCCAATGTTGTAGAGCGCGTAGGGGGCAGAGGCCGTATCGGTGGTGACCTCGGTGCTGCCACGAGGGGTCGGCACCACATCCAGCACCCGCACGACGCCCTCGACGATATCGTCGATATAGGTGAAGTCCCGTGACATGTCGCCATGGTTGTAAACGTCCATGGGCCGGCCTTCCAGCACCGCCCGGGTAAACTTGAACAGCGCCATGTCAGGACGCCCCCAGGGGCCATAGACGGTAAAGAACCTGAGCCCGGTGGTGGGCAGGTCATACAGGTGGGAGTAGGTATGGGCCATCAGCTCGTTGGCCTTCTTGGTGGCCGCATAGAGGCTGATGGGGTGGTCGACGTCATCGTCGGTGGCAAAGGGCACCTTGTCGTTGGCCCCGTAGACCGAACTGGACGAGGCATAGACCAGGTGCTCCACCCGACCGTGACGACAGCCTTCCAGGATATTGAGGTGTCCCACCAGGTTGGCATCGACGTAGGCGTGGGGATTGTCGATGGAATAACGCACACCAGGCTGTGCGGCAAGATGGATGACTCGATCGAAGCGCTCCTGCTGGAACAACGCTGCGACCTCGGCCCGATCCGCCAGATCGATCTTCAGGAAGCGCACATCCTGACAGCCCGCCAGGTCATCAAGGCGTGCCTGCTTGAGGGCGACATCATAGTAGTCATTGAGGTTGTCGATACCGACAATTCGATGGCCCGCACCGCTGAGCCGCTTTGCCACGGCATGACCAATAAAGCCTGCCATACCGGTAATCAGGAGTTTCATCGCAGAGTCCTTGCCAAGTGCGCGCCCATTGTAACGCGACATTGTGCTAATCGCTGCGCGCCACATCGCGAATCGCTTGGACAGGGCTATCCAACGCATCTACTGACAGTCCGAAAGACGACCCTTTGCGTGTTGGCTTTTCGGCTATGGTAGGATTCGCGACGATCCAACGTCGCCAGCCCAGCAGGAGCCGCCGTGAACCATCAGCGAATCGCCTTTGTCATCGAAGACCTCTACGGAGGCGGCGCCCAGAAGTCGCTTTTGTACACGGCGGATCAGTTGCGCCAGCGTGGTCACGCCGTCAAGGTTTTCACCCTGCGCGACAAGGTGGAGCACCGCCTGCCTGATGGGCTTGATATCGAGAACCTGGCGGTGGTCACGCGCCTAACCAAGTCGACATCCACCACGCTGACAGAGAAGTGGCAGGCTAGAAAGATCGACAAGGCACTCTCGGCCTGGCAGCCAGAAGTCGTGATCTCCTGCTCCTGCGACAAGATCACCCGCCACCTGGACTGGCCCAATCTCTACTTCTGGATCAAGTCCGACGTCAGCGCCAAGTTCAGTGCCCCGGCCGCCCGAGACAAGGCCTTCGCCAAGGTGCGCCGCTTCTACGGCGGGCGCAAGGTGATCGCGGTGTCCGAGGGCGTCAAGGAGAACCTCGAGCAGGTGGTAGGACTTGAAGCCGAGACGATCGTTCCGATCTACAACCCCTACGAGCGGGAGCCCTTCGTCGCGATGGCAGACGAGCCCCTGAGCCTGCCTGCGGGGGTCGAAAAAGGCCGCTACCTGTTGTCGGTCGCCGCCATCGAGCCGCGCAAGCGCCAGGACCGCCTGCTGCGGGCCTATCGCCAGGCACGGGGCGAGCATGACCTCGATATCCCCCTGGTGCTGCTGGGCAAGGGTAAGCCGGAAAATGAACAACGACTAAGGGATATGATCGGCGAGCTGGGGCTCGATGATCACATCCACTGGCTTGGCTATACCGCCAACCCCTACCCCTACATACTAGATGCCCTGGCCATGGTGCTGACTTCGGACGCCGAAGGCCTGCCACGGGTGCTGATCGAGGCGCTGCTTCTGCACACACCGGTGATCAGCGTCGACTGCCCCAGTGGCCCGAAGGAGATCCTTACCCAGGAGCTTAAGGACTTTCTGGTGGCACGCGACGACGAGGCAGGGCTTGCCAGCGCCATGGCGCGCATGGCCGAGGCGCCCGTCACCATCGAACCGCGCCACTACCAGCAGTTTCTCACACAGAACGTGCTGCCGAAGTTTGAAGCCCTGCAGTCAGGGGCAGTCTAAGCCATGCAGCTTCTGGATATTCCCTTTAACGACCGGCGACGGCGCTACCTGATGTTCCACACCCGGGACCTGCCGGAGCGTCTTGCGCTGTCTCAGACCACGACCACTGCCGCCTTCGAGGCGGTGGGCTCCAGCCGCTTCTTTGTCTCCCAGGACGGCAGGATTCTGGCCAAGGTGGTGCCGGACAAGTTCTCGAAGACGCTCGAGCCCTTCAAGTGGCTGACCCGGGACTATCTCGAAAAACGCTGGCTGGCCCAGTCAGATGCGCGCAAGGAATACCTCAGCATGCGCATCCTCGAGCGGGCAGGACTGCGCACACCACGTTTCCATGGCTGGGGTTTGAGCCTTAATCCGCTCAACAGAAACGCCTCACTGCTGTTGATGGAACGGGTCAGCGGTGCGACAACGGCGGGCGATGTGTTTGATCAACTCCCCCGCCCTCAGCAGACGAGCTTTCTCGACAAGTTCAGCAAAGAAGTGGCCCAACTGGCCCGGGCAGGCTTTGTCCACCGCGACCTTCACTTCAACAACCTGCTGATCGATGAGCTGGGTGACTTCACCTGGGTCGACGCCCACGTCAGGCCCCTGCCACGCCAGGCGGCCAAGCGATGGCGCCTGCTGGAAGACTCGCTGACACCCAACAAACTGCGTGGCCACGACAACCTCAAGGAAGTCTCCGCCCGCCTCCACCACTACCTGGATCAGTTCGACGGGGATCTCAGCCAGGACAGCAGGTAGCGTTTCAGCCAACGCGAGCTCGGCGACAGCTCTCCCTGACGAACGCTGCGTCGCAGCGACTTGCGGAACTGAGAATACTGGCCGGTGCGGTACAGGGCACTGAGGTAGGTGGATACGCCTCGACTGACCAGGTCCTTGAGCAGGTCAGGTTCCACGCGCTCCTGCACCTCGGGGTTGGTGCGCACGGCATCGATAAAGCGATAGCCCTGGCGGGCAATACGTTCATGGTGATTGCGGGCACGCACGTCACCGAGGTCGTGCATCCTCGAACAGGCCTGGCCGCAAAATCTGGCGTTGACACGACACAGCGCCCGAATAAAGAACTCCACGTCCTGCTTCTGTCGCAGGTCTTCGCGGAACCCGTCCAACGCAAGAAACCGCTCGCGCGAGATCATGAATGCGTTGGTGTGCAGCCAGCCACGATCCTTCAGATAGTCGTGGAGCGAGATATCTTCCCCCTTCTCGACAGAGCCGGGCAACAGCACCTCGGACTTGCCCGCCACGATGTTGCCTCCAAAGGCGATGCCATCAAAGTCAGGGTCTTCGACAAACACCGAGACCCGGCTCTCGATGGAGCCCGGCAGAAGCTCGTCGTCGGAATCAAGAAAACAGACCCACTGGCCCCGCACAGCACGCGCCCCCACATTGCGGGCAGCGCCCTGACCGGCATTCTGCTCAAGCTCGATAACGCGCAGCGCTTGCCGCTCACCGGCCAGGCCGCGCAGCATCTCGCCAGAGCCATCGGTCGAGGCGTCGTCGACCACGATACACTCGAGATTCGGGTAATCCTGGCTCAGCACGGAGTCCAGGGCACGTACGACCGCATCGCGCCGGTTGTACGAAGGAATAACGACGCTGACACCGTATTGCTCCACAGCCTTGCCACCACCTGAAGAAAAGTTCGCGGCGGAGTATAACAAGATGTGCTGCGTCAGGGGGCCAAATCGGCTGCACCTCTATGGTCGTCGCAAAGCGCCAGGTAACGCTCGACAACGCTCTCCAGTCGATAGTGCTCGCACTGGGTTTCATCAATCCGCGGCGTATTCTTCACCAGGCGAGCTATACGGGCGCCAAAGGCCTCGCTGCTGTCGAGGGGCACGAGCCAAGGCGCCAAGGCGCCTGTCAGTATCTCTGACGGGCCGGTGGGACAATCGACGCTGATCACCGGGGTCTGGCAGGCCAAAGCCTCGAGCAGAACAAGCGGAAACCCCTCATAGTCGGAACTCAGGAGCAACGCTCGCGCCCGATCGATATACGGATAGGGATTTTCCCTGGGGCCCAGGGTCAGGACTCGCCCCTCCAGCTCACGCTGTTTTATCATCGACCTGACCTCATCGAGCCCCGCCCCGCCTCCCACCATGACCAATGGCAAGGCGGTGCCACTGGCTAGATAAGCGTCGAGCAGCCGGTCCAGCCGCTTCTGGCGAATATCCATTCGCCCGACATAGATGAGGTAGTCGCCAGGCACGTCATCGACGGCACGACTCGCCAACCGACGAATATTGTCGATGGCGACCGGATTATGGATGGCCACACCACAAGACGGCGTCACACCAAAGTGCAGACACAACCGATCGAGCATCGCCTGAGATACGGTGACCAGCTTGCGGCCCTGGTACAAGGCGCGCACTTTGCGCTTCTTCAATAGCCGCGAGAAACCACGCTTGTTACCAAGAAAGCCAATCACCGGGTCGGCATGCAGGCAATACCAGGCGGCGTCCTTAAGCCGTGAGCGGGATACCACCTGATGGGCATGGTGCAGGTGTGCATACACCAGATCAAAGGCGTGCTCCTGCTCCTTCACCCAGCGATCCAGCATCCTCGCGTGGGTCCGATAGCGCATCCATTTGCTGAGGTTCCCTTTGACCACATAGGGCATGGTCACCAGGTGCACCTCAGCAGGCAGACGGTGACTTTTTCGGTCACTCAGGATCAGCAGGGTGACCTCTGCACCGGCGGTAACCATGCCTGCGATCAGATCCCTGACCACTACAGGCGCTCCGCCTGAGTCCAGATGATCCACGATAAAAAGAACGCGTAATACGCTGCGAGAAGACATGCAGGAAGCATCCAACCAAGAAAGGAGTTCCCTATCATCAGCGGCTTCTCTCGTTCACCAGACCAGATACTTGGCCCTACCACGCGTGACTGATGTGCTTAAACACGAAACAAGCGTTCTAGCGCAGTTTTTACAGCACTAGACGGAAGTCGCAGCCGTGCGCCACGCCAGCCAAAGTAAAGTCACAACTAGCCTCCATACCCCTCAGGATTGGCCGACTGCCAGCGCCAGCTATCCCGCATCATGTCTTCCAGCGTTTTCCTGGCACTCCAGCCAAGCTCCAATCTTGCCTTCGAGGCGTCTGCCCAGAAGGCAGGCAGGTCGCCTTCCCGGCGCGTAGCGATGCGATACGGTACCCGCTGCCCAGTCACCTGCTCGAAGGAATAGACCATTTCGAGGACCGTCGTGCCCCTGCCGGTGCCCAGGTTATAGGTAGCGACACCCGACGATGTCATTTCCTTCATCGCCTCCAGCGCCTTGACGTGCCCCACGGCCAGATCTACCACGTGCAGATAGTCGCGCTCGCAGGTGCCGTCCCGGGTCGGATAGTCGTCCCCGAAGATGGATAGCTCCGGCAGGCGCCCCACCGCCACCTGGGAGATAAACGGCAGCAAGTTATTGGGAATGCCCTGGGGATCCTCACCGATGCGCCCGGAGGGATGCGCGCCGATGGGATTGAAGTAGCGAAGCAAGGTCGCAGACCAGCGATCGTCGGCCCGGACCAGATCCTCGATCATCTGCTCAACCACGGCCTTGGTCGCGCCATAAGGGTTGGACGGTCTGCCTCGTCCCATGGCTTCGACGTAGGGCACCGGTGCGTCCTCACCGTAGACCGTGGCGGAGGAGCTAAACACGATCGATCTGACCCCAGCCTCCTCCATGGCCTCGAGCAAGCGCTGGGTGCCGGTGACGTTATTGTCATAGTAGGAAAGCGGCTGCCGATAGCTTTCGCCGACGGCCTTCAGCCCTGCGAAATGGATCACCGCTTCCACCGAGTGCTTGGCAAAGGCCCTGTCCAGACAGGCGCGATCACGAATGTCACCGCGCACCACCGGCACCTTCTGCCCGAGCAGCTCTTCGACCCTGGCGATAGCCTTGGGTGAGCTGTTGCAGAAGTTATCGTAGACAACGACCTCATGCCCGGCGGCGATCAGTTCGACCAGGGCGTGGGTCCCGATATAGCCGGCTCCACCGGTGACCAATACCTTCATTCTATTCGTCCTTACGACATTGTCTGGCAGTTACCACAACCACTGCCAAAATTAAAAAGAGTCTTAAATGCTATCTTCAGCGCGCAACGAAGGCTTGTGCCACCCGCTCCGGCCTGAAGTCGTCCAGCCATTGCTCACGCACCTCAGGCTTGGGCCCTTCGAGCGCAGTGGTGATTCCGGCAGCGAGGGCTTCCTCGCTACGCTCGACCAGACTGGTCTCGAGCTCACCCTTGAGAATCTCACGCACGCCCCCCGGGCAGTCCACCGACAATACCGGCGTGCCGCAGGCAAGCGCCTCGAACAGCACAATGCCCATGCCTTCAAAACGCGAACTGAGCACAAACAGCCGCGCGTGGCGCATCCAGGGGTACGGGTTGTGTTGATTGCCGGCGAAGACGACCTTGTCAGCGAGACCAAGCTGATCAGCCAAAGCCACCAAGCTATCTCGTTCCTGACCATCCCCTACCAGCACCAGTGGCAGGCTAGTACCGGATCGCGCGTAGGCACGCAGCAGGAGATCATGCCCCTTGGCAGGCACCAGACGCGCCACGTTCAAAAGGTATGGCTGGGGCGGTATGGCATCATTGGCTTCCAGCATCGCCTCGCGGATTGCGCGCAGCGGGCAAGGGTTGGGAATCACCGCGAGAGAGCGTGGGCGAAACTTCCAGAGTGTCTGCGCCTTGCGCAAGCTGTCTGCCACCCCCTGAGACACTGCCACCAAGTCACGACGATGATAGAGACAGCGCGCAAACAAGGCTTTGCGACGGCTGGCGCCATTGAAGTGGAAGATATTTTCGAGCACGTAGCGAGCACGCTTGTCGCGAAAGCTCCAGACCAGCTCGAAGGTGCCGATGCCCCGAAACACGATGCGGTCTACTCTTCCGTGCTCTTGCTCAAAGCGCTTCAACCAGTGTCGAAACACGACGCCGCCCATCACCCCAAGCCCCAAAAAAAGCGCCCTGCCCATCAGCGGGTTGAGTAACAAGCGGGCCAACACCTCGAGACCATAGCCGACCAGCGTCAATCGATTACGCTGCTGCAGTGGCAGGTGATGCACCTTGACCCCGGAATGCTCTGGCCTCAGAGGCCGTTTCACCTTACGAAAATGCACCAGATGGCTTTCATAGCCCGTCTCATGGAAGGCATCTGCAAGATTGACCGCCACCCGCTCCATCCCGCCCATCTTGAGGGATCTAACCACCACCAGCGTTCTCATGATAGGCGCCCTTGTGTCCTGCGATCGCAAAAGTGAACAATGAGACCACACAATGCTATGCAGGTTCGAGCCACCCCCTCTCGAAACATCAACGGCGATGCTTCCTCTCCACCTCTCCCCTTTACTCCATGGGCGCCCGCGCTCCACTGGGCCGACTATGCTGGATCATAAACTGCGCTATTTCGGCCATTCGCACCGACCAATCACCTGCTAAACTAACGAAAAATCAAAGAAAAAGCTGGGACCGGGAGCATGAAGGACAAAAAGCGCGTATTGCTCGTGCTAAGAAGAATGAGCATGGGCGGGATAGAGCAGGCCACAAGAACCCTTGCAAAGGCGCTGCAAAGCGTCGACCACGAGGCCCATCTGCTGGTCCTCAAGGGGGACGTCCCGTCCACCGACAGAGAAACCTTGAGGCTCCACCAATACGATGTTGACCGCGAGAGTCGCCAGGGGCTAGGTCGCCTCATCCATCTTGCCGACAAGGCGCTGTTATCCCCCCTTATCAAACAGTCAGGGTTCGTCTGGCGCGGCAGGCGCTGCTCAAATGCCTTCACACACTATGTGGCAGCACTGGAAGCTCAACATGGTCGTTTCGACCTTATCCTGATTCGAGGCCAGGGCGCCTTCGAAAACCTCTGGGCGTTCGATGACGAACGCACCTGGCGCGTCGTCGAAGCCGTGACAGGGCGATTTCCAAACACCGCCAAAGGCCGCTGGCTGACGAGAACCTTGTACCAGGGCAAGCAGCTACTCCACGTCTCCAGGGGCGTTCAGCAGGAAGTCGGGGAGTATCTGGATCGCCAAGGGGCCAAGGTCACCAGAAGCGAGCTTCTCTACAACGCGGTACCGATCGAAGACATACGCCGCAAGGCAACAGAATCGGCAGAACCGGCGATCCCCCGTCCCTACCTTGTACATGTTGCACGACTCGTTCCAGTAAAGAACCAGCAGCGGCTGCTGAAGGCCTACCACTTGGCGGTGAATCAAGGCCTGGTCCACGATCTGGTGATCATTGGCGATGGCTCCGAACGTCGCCATCTGGAAGAGATGACCCTGGAGCTCGGCCTTGCCGCCCGAGTCCACTTCTTGGGCCAACGGGACAACCCCTACCCCTGGATGAAAGACGCAACCGCCTTGGTGCTCAGCTCCGACTTCGAGGGGCTCGGTATCGTCTTGGTCGAAGCCCTGGCCCTCGGCACCCAGTGCGTCGCCTGCAAGGTACCAGGCGGCATTAGCGAGGTGTTGACGGGCCCACAAACCAGGCTTCTGGCCGAGCCCAGCGATGCAAGCCTTGCCGAAAAGCTTCTGGAAGCTGTTCAAGACCCAGTCATCATCGATGATAAGATGATCAAAGTATTTGAACC
Organism: Halomonas sp. MMSF_3323; assembly: GCF_030733595.1. NCBI lineage: Bacteria > Pseudomonadati > Pseudomonadota > Gammaproteobacteria > Oceanospirillales > Halomonadaceae > Halomonas > Halomonas sp. MMSF_3323. The sequence goes on from NZ_JASHIT010000003.1 coordinate 34,227, forward strand.
GCAAAGCGTTATCGAGCAACTTATGGCACTGACAGAAGCCCCTTCGGAACGCATTTATGCCCATCCAGCGTGACCACCACCTCCCCCTTGCACCAGACTGGGAATGCAAGGCCACCATCGACGACAATGGCAATATTCAGTTGGCTGACCCCACCATTGCCTCACTAAACCCGGGCGACGTTCAACCCAACACCTGGATGCTGGAAGTGCGCTACCGGGCGACGTCACGCTGGAAGTTGCCGGCAGTTACCATCTTGGACCGAAGCAACAGCCAAGTTACGGAACTGTTTACCCAGTATCTCGAGCCCAACGAGACCGGCAAACGCCTAATCAACCTCACAGGCATGGTGTCACTCGACCAACTCCAGTTAACGCTGAACCATCTGACGCTTGAGGCGGACGCGACACTACTCGGCTTTCGCAATCCGGACCTTGCGAGCGGACCGATCCTTATCATCGCGCCCCACCCTGATGACGCCGAACTCGCTGCTTTTGGTGTCTACAGCCAGTACCCCAAGAACACCTGGATCGTCACCCTCACCGCGGGTGAGCGCCTAAAGCGCCTCGACAAGCAATATTGGCCAGGGCTCGATGATTCACTCGAGGAGGCTTCACAACGTAAAGGCATTATTCGCGCCTGGAATAGTGCCACCACCCCGCTGCTCGCCGGTGTGCCGGCAGAGCAACTGATCATGCTAGGCTACTTCAACGACACCCTTGCAGCACTGCATGAAACGCCAAACACCCTCGTGCCCTCACACTCGGCACCGGCGATCACACCAGACGCCTATCGCCGGTGGAACAAAATTTCTCTACCCTCTGACGGGCAAGCGCAAAATACCGGGGAAAATCTCCAGCGCGACCTCGCAGCGCTACTGAACAAAATCAAACCAACAACCATCATCACGCCCCATCCAGACATCGACCCTCACGCCGACCATATCGCCAGCACCCGACACCTGCAGGCAGCCATCGAGCAAAGCGGGCATGTCCCTGACCACCTTTTGCTCTACGCCAACCATTTGAAGAGCACCCGCGGCTTCCCAAGAGGCCCCGCTCACGCCGCCGGGGGTGTGTGGCCAACCCAAACCGGCACACCATCACCGCGAGACGACAAGATCGCCAGCTTTCCACTTAGTATGGAAATCCAGAAACAAAAAGCCCTGGCACTGCACTCCATGCACGATCTTGGAGGCTCGCCAGGGCTTGAGCGACAACTGAAACGAAAGTTTAAGAGGTTACTGAGCGGGATCCCCTCTGCAGACTGGAGTGACTACAGCGGTCACGATTTCTTCCAGACCCATATCAAGGCTCACGAAAACTTCGTGCTACAGCATATTCAACAGAGCAAACAGTCCTAAGCCTCTATGAGGAAGTCAGCTTCTTTCGAAATGAAAAAACAGGTTTTCCGGTCTCCAACTGCCACCGCCAGATGAAAGTGACGACTACGCCCATCACGACATTCTGAATGTAAGACCCCGTCCAGAAAAAACTATAGGACTCAAATAGGCTGACGATAAAGTAGTAGACAAAAAATGCCCAGCCAAAGGCAAAAACTTCCGTTGGCATAACACCTGCTCGCCAAGCCTTCCAACTTCCTAGACCTGTCCATATAAAAAGAACAAGAATGACGGACAATCCCAGCAAGCCGTAGCTCACGACGAAATCCAGAAGAGTATTGTGAAGATGACCATACTGATCTTTCACCGACTGAGGAAGCCAGTCCGTATGATCAATCACCAAGCCTCGACCTTCACCTCCCCATCCGACGATCGGACGTTCCGCAAACCACTCAAGGCCAGCGCGCCAAGTGTGGAGGCGGTTACCAATACTACTGTAAGGTACTGCTTCCCAGTTGCCTTGCCAGGCATTCGCCATAACCGAATTTTCGGCCGAAAGACGTTTTTCGAGCGTATCCTTGAAGACGAAACCCGCTGTTCCAAGAAGAGCCAGAATGCACACGAGTGCTACGACTCCCTGTCTTTTTATACTTCTGGAGACAGACCCTTTGAAGATCACTATTAGAAACACAAAAATCGCCAGAAACGTGGTTGCTGTCAGCGACAGCCACACAGCCCGCGTCTGAGTAACGAAAACACCCAGCAGGCAAACCGCGAATGAAATGACCCAAAAAGGAACCATCAACGCGGATAAGCGCCCAAGTGAAAAGCAACGCCTAGAAAAACACAACAAACCAATAACAGCGACGCCAAAAAACATGGCGGCATGCTGGGCATTCCTTATATCTAGGTCAATTCTCTGCCCTTGGAGGCCTCGCAACCACTGTTCAATCGAACCTTCAAAAAGAAAGCATGTTGCCACAAAGCCGATTAATGAGAGCAGCAACATAGTCCACACATTCTTACGCATACCACCAAGCCAGAACGCAACACCTACGAACAAAAACCACTTACCAAGTCGATCCAGCTCGGGGTTGTCTGGCAACCAGTCCGGATGGTGATAGTACCCTGCTCCCCAGCTTAACAGTTGTGCAATCAGGACTCCTAGCAAACACCAGAAAACCATACTGGTTCGAAGCGTCATTCCCTTCCATAGAATCAGAACCAATGCCAGCAAGGCTATAACTGTTCCTGCCTTTTGGCCAACATCAGGAAGCCATATGCGTAGTCCTCCATAGATGAACGTCAGCCCAAGACAAAAAACATACATCCACTTCTGTGTAGAGGTGGAGGAGAAAGCAACAGCACAATCTTTTTCTTGAAACATTTCTATCGACCAAATTAATTTTATCTTGCGCCGTCGCCGGTAAACACAGTCTTAACGGTCTTGAACAAAACAAGAACATCCAACCAAAGAGAAAAATGCTTTATATAATAAAAATCATATTGAAGCTTTTCAATCATGCCTTCAACTTCTGCAGCATACCCCTGCTCGACTTGAGCCCACCCAGAAATACCTGGACGAACAACGTGCCGATACCTAAAAAAAGGTACATCTTTTTCGTACCATTCTGATAGTTCCATCGACTCTGGCCGAGGTCCAATAAAGCTCATCTCGCCCTTAATCACATTAAAAAGCTGGGGAAGTTCATCTATTCTATACTTTCTAATAATTTTTCCTACTCGCGTTATACGCGGATCGTGTTCCCCGTCAGTGAATCCCTTTCCCACTTTACCCACATACATACTACGGAACTTATAAACCTCGAATACTTTCCCTCTGTACCCCATCCTCTTCTGCCGAAAAATGGCAGGCCCTTCACTTTCTTTTCGGATCAATACAGCCGTTACGAGCATAATAGGAACACAGGGAGGAAACAGCAATAAAGCACCAACCAAATCAATGACACGTTTCACATTTGAATAAATGGCAGAAGGCATCAAAGAACCAAATTCATTTTCGGAGAGATGATCGACCCTAACCTTGCCAGTCATTGACTCTTGAATTTGTCTTACATGATATACGGGGATTCTGGACAAGGTGCATTCAGCCAAAAACTTTTCCCATTGAGCACCGAGGCTATCGCTTCTCAAATCCGCCACTATCGCATCGTAACGCACACCATCGGGCTCAGGAGAGCTCAACTTCCGCAACTCTATTCTGGAGTGTGACTTCATTTCCAGGGTATTACCAACAGGAACAACACCTATTTTCAGCTGCCGATAACGCCGCCCTACAAAATAACCAGAAAAAAACCAAGCTAGGCATGTTAGATAACCCATAAATATGACTTGGCGAGTGTATGCCTCTCTAGTGAACAGCAAAACAGCAACGACAACAAGAAATGCCAGGGTTACTGTTGGTGCAACATAGGCTGCCACTCGCACACCAGGAAAGCGCGTAAACCGACGCAGAAAAAAAACTATAGCGCAAAAAGCCAGACCTATAGCTAAAATACTGTTTATGCGATTATCAGTTAGCGCGTTCCAAAATCCCCACCCCCACCTTTCCAACGAAGGGACGAATATCACTAAAGGAAGCCCAACTACAAGTTGAAAATAAACTCCTAAAAGGAACTTTTCATACCACCTCGAGTGGCGACGCTCATAAGTATAATTCACAAACACGACCCAAGTTGTATTTTGCGCTTTTTCTCAGCCCTACTAGTTAACGAAGAAGGACCAAACGATGTTTTCTAGTTATAGCGCCCCGCCATAACTGAGTGCACGATGTCACTACCGTCATGATTACTGTATCCGCATTGGCAGCGCAAGGATAAAGAGTTACTTTTCTCACCAATCAGCTAAGAGCCAGATGAGACCGATGCTCCCTAGACACGACGCTGTCTGTGATCTGATTACCGCTGTGGTCCTGTCTAGCTAGCCGAAGTGACTTTGTCGTATACAGTCTGGAGCAGTTACTAATCTAACCTATTTCTCCAATTTCCTAGCAACTTCGATTTTGTGACGCTAGTACAGAACGATGCTTCAATGATGAGTGGCAAACAAGAAAATCGCCTTGCGCCCCCCCCCCTGTCCACCAGCCAAGAATCACTCTGGACGTCAAACATCACAATTCCAAGGGAAAATCTTACTGTGTAAGTAATGTCGTATAGCGAGCAAGACCTGTGGCCATACTATTTATCCGATCTCATTGATTTTACGTTTCCTCTTGTTCAGAAACTGCGGCAACTTCGAGAGGTTCTTGTAAGGCAGCGCGACCAGAGGATTAAGGCCGTTGTTACGCATTGCAGTGTAATCTTCCCGGGACTTACGCAGGATCTGCTTCACGCTACCGTTGCTAGCCCCACCCACGCGCATCTTAACCAGTACCTCAGGGAGATACACAACCTTAACCTTCCCGCTAGCGAGATAACGTAGCAGCGCTTCGTAGTCGCCGGCAATCCGATAGCCGAGATTGAAGCCGCCCAACTCTCGATAGAGCTCACGTCGCATAAAAAAAGTGGGATGCGGCGGCATCCAGCCAAGCCTGAGCTTTTTTTTGCTGAAATTGCCAGACGTCCAATGCCGAATCACTCGTTCGGTATCTGCCGCATTCACATATTGCAGATCTCCATAGACGGCTCCCACCGAAGGGTCCTTAAAACAGGCGGCTACATTGGCCAGTACATTTTCATGAGCATAGAGGTCATCGGAGTGCAAAAACCCCACCACGCTCCCACTAGCGCGGTCAATGCCTTTGTTCAGAGCATCGTAGATGCCCCGATCCGGCTCTGAGATTAACACATCTCCCTGCCCCAGAGTCTGCTTGGCAACGGCTACAGTGCCATCCGTTGAGGCTCCATCAATCACTACATGCTCGATGTGCGGCCAGCGCTGACACTTGAGTGTTGCAATGGCCTCGCCTATGGTCGCCTGGCTATTGAAGCAGGCGGTGATCACAGAAATCGTCAGCGGCTCTCCCATCAGCAGCGCCCATAGCGGTCGTTGAAACGTACGATATCGTCTTCTCCAAGGTAAGAACCCGACTGAACCTCGATCAACTCAAGCGGGATCTTTCCAGGATTTTCCAAGGCATGAATCTGACCAATAGGGATGTAGGTCGATTCATTCTCGCTAACAATGTGAGTTGTCTCGCCAATGGTAACCTTAGCGGTACCAGAAACCACCACCCAATGTTCGGCGCGGTGGTGATGCATCTGCACCGAGAGCTTAGCACCGGGCTTCACGGTGATGCACTTGACCTGATATCGGTTACCACTATCGATGCTATCGTAGACCCCCCAAGGACGATAAACCTCACGATGGCTTACCTGTTCGTTGCGCCCCTCTGCCTTGAGGCGCTCAACGATCTGCTTGACCTCCTGCACTCGATCCTTATGAGCCACCAGCACCGCATCTTTAGTTTCAACTACCACCAAGTCCTTTACACCCACCGTTGCCACCAACCGATGATCGGCATGCACCAGCAAGCTGTGGCTATCGTGGAGCATAACGTCACCACTGCAGGCATTGCCCTGCACGTCACGCTGGCTGACCTCCCATAGTGCTGACCACGAGCCGATATCACTCCAACCGGCATCCAAAGGTACTACGCTGGCACAGTTAGTACGCTCCATGACGGCAAAGTCGATGGAATCGGCTGGGCAAGCCTTGAATGCCTCGGCATCCAGTCGCGTGAAATCTAAATCCTCACTGGCGCCACTCAGCGCAGCCCGGCAGGCCCCGACCATATCTGGCTCGAAGCGTTCCAGTTCCTCAAGGTAGCGCTTGGCCGAGAAAAGGAACATCCCACTGTTCCAATAGAAGCCTCCGGTCGCTAGGTAATCCTCGGCAGTGGCCCTGTCAGGTTTTTCGAAGAAACGCTGTACCTGGAAGCCGCAGTCACCCATCGCTACGCCTCGCTGGATGTAGCCGTAGCCGGTCTCAGCATGGGTAGGCACTACCCCGAAGGTAACCAATTGACCCTGCTCGGCAAGCTCTCGGGCGCTATCCACGCTCTCGTGAAACTGGGCCACGTCTCGAATCAAATGATCGGCAGCCAGAACCAAAAGCAACGCCTCGGGATCATTCTCTGACACCTGCAATGCCGCCAATGCAATTGCCGGAGCGGTATTGCGTCCTTCTGGCTCGAGCAGAATGCGCGCGTCAGCGATACCCAACTGCCGCACTTGCTCCGCAACCAAGAAACGATGCTCCTCGTTGCAAATAAGTATTGGTGACCGATGCTCGAGGGACGCAATACGCTTGAGGGTCTCCTGCAGCATGCTACCTTCACCGGTCAGGGGCAAGAACTGCTTGGGCCGCAACTGACGCGACAGCGGCCAAAGCCGCGAGCCACTGCCCCCGGCCATGATGACAGGCGTGATCATGAAAATCTCCTTATTCGGTTTTTTGAAACGCAACCGCCGGTAGGTAGGCTCGAGTGTTTACGTGCACGGCCTCATCGCAAGCTACGGCCTGTGGCATCCACCATCGATAACACCTGTGCTGCTGTCTTGGCAGCATCTCGAGATCTAGCTCCTCTACGAACTGGTAGGCCAGCACTACATAGTGAGTCGACAGGTCAGGAGCAAGCATGCTGTCGTCATAGAAGTGCTGGTAGACACCTAAGAAATCCATGTCCTTCAAGTCACCTGGATGTCCCAACTCCTCTTGGGTCAACCTATAGACGGCATTTTCTAGGGTTTCGCCCTTGCGCACTCGCCCACCAGGCACAAACCAATAGCCCTGAGCCGGCCGATTTACACGCCGGCCCAGCAGCCACTCACCCTGGGTATTGGTCACTACGAAGTCCAGCGAGACCAACGGGGTATGCGCCACCACTTGATGGAAAGCATCGTCGCTTAGCCATCCCTCACCGTTCAGCCGTGTCTCATTCATCGCGATCAGCCGCGAAAGCGATCTTGGTTTTCAAGGAACCAGCGGAAGGCATCCGCCAGGCCATCTTCCAAGGTTATGCTGGACTGCCACCCCAGCGCCCTGAGTCGAGAGACATCCATCAGCTTTCGCGGAGCTCCATCGGGCTTGCTGGCGTCGAAAGTCACCTTCCCTTCAAACCCAGTGACTCGCTTAACGGTGTCGGCCAGCTCGCGGATCGTGCAATCTTTCCCGGTACCAACGTTGATATGCGAGAGCATTGATGAGGTATTAGCTTCATAGATAGCACTGTCGAGTTCCATCACATGTACGCTAGCAGCAGCCATGTCATCAACGTGCAGAAACTCACGCATCGGTTTTCCGCTCCCCCACACGCTTACCTCACTAGCCCCATTTAGCTTGGCTTCGTGAAAGCGCCGCAGCAGCGCCGGAATTACATGAGAGTTCTCTTGATGGAAGTTGTCGTGAGGTCCATACAAGTTGGTCGGCATCACACTGCGATAGTCACGGCCATATTGGCGATTGTAACTCTCACAAAGTTTGATACCGGCGATCTTGGCGATGGCATAGGGTTCGTTTGTGGGCTCTAGGGTACCGGTAAGCAGAGCATCCTCACGCATAGGCTGCTCAGCAAGTTTAGGATATATACACGACGAACCAAGAAACAAAAGCTTGTTCACCCCGGCCTGATGAGCAGCGTCAATGAGATTTGCTTCGATCATCAGGTTCTGATAGATAAACTCAGCCGGGTAGCTATTGTTTGCCTGGATCCCTCCAACTTTTGCAGCCGCCAAATAGACATGATCAATAGAATGCTGCTTAAAAAAGGTCTGCACCTGAGTCTGATCGCTCAGATCTAGCTCATCCCGGCAAACAGTAAGTATGTTACGGTAGCCCAGCGCTTCTAGCCGACGCACGATGGCTGCCCCCACCATGCCACGGTGCCCGGCCACAAATATCGTCTGGTCAAGATCACGTGCCATACTTAGCCCTCCACCGATACAGAAATCTCATAGCCGTGATCCTTGAGGAGCGCATGGCGCTTGGCCACTTTGAGATCCTCGGCGACCATCTCCGCACACATCTCCTGCACTGTAATCTCAGGCTCCCAGCCCAGTTTAGACTTAGCCTTAGAAGGATCCCCAAGCAGTGTCTCTACCTCTGCTGGCCGAAAATAGCGCGGATCAACTCGCACGATAACATCTCCTACATGCAGCGCAGGAGCATTATCACCTTCAATACGTTCGACAATAGCCACCTCATCTACGCCTTCAGCTTCAAAGCGTAGAGTCAGACCTAATTCCTTCGCGCTCATACGTATGAAGTCACGGACAGATATTTGTTTACCCGTGGCAATAACAAAGTCGTCAGCCTCATCTTGCTGAAGCATTAACCATTGCATTCGTACGTAGTCCTTTGCGTGCCCCCAGTCCCGTAGCGCGTCCATGTTGCCCATATAGAGACATTCTTCCAGCCCTTGGGCAATATTGGCCAAACCGCGGGTGATCTTACGCGTGACGAAGGTCTCTCCACGTCGCGGTGACTCGTGATTAAAGAGGATGCCGTTGCAGGCATACATTCCATATGACTCGCGATAATTCACCGTAATCCAGTAGGCATACAATTTAGCTGCCGCATATGGTGAGCGCGGGTAGAATGGAGTGGTCTCGCGCTGCGGCGTCTCCTGTACTTCTCCGTACAATTCAGAAGTCGATGCCTGATAAAATTTTGTTTTCTTCTCTAGGCCAAGCAATCGAATAGCCTCGAGAATACGCAATGCACCCAGTGCATCCACATCTGCAGTATACTCAGGGGATTCGAAACTCACTGCGACATGAGACTGTGCTGCCAAGTTATAAACTTCATCAGGCTGAACTTGCTGGATGATTCGTGTTAAGTTTGAGGAGTCACTTAGGTCACCGTAGTGCAGCACAAACTTTTGGTTTTCTACATGAGGATCTTGGTAAAGATGATCCACTCTTTGAGTATTGAAAAGTGATGCACGCCTTTTTATTCCGTGTACTTCATACCCTTTTTTTAAAAGATACTCGGCCAGGTAAGAACCATCTTGCCCAGTAACACCAGTAATCAATGCCACCTTATCATTCATGAGTCACCCCGAAAATCACTTACCATTAACTCTCAACTTAAACAATCTCACTATACAACTCTATGTACTTAGACGAAACAACTCTTTCATCGAAGTTTTCAACAACTTTATTTCGCGAATTTTTAGAAAGCGTATCTTTTTCTTGACTATCAAGCACCCACTGAATGCCTAAGGACAGATCGGAGCATTTGAAAGGCTTCACCAAATATCCATTTAATTTATGATCAATCATATCAGAATTCCCCCCGATATCAAAAGCCACCACGGGAGTTCCACATGACAAAGACTCCAAAATAGAATTGGATAAATTTTCTTGCAAAGAAGGAACTATCATCACATCTGCTGCACTATAGAGGGCCACCAAATCCACATCACTCGAAAAGCTCCCCAAATAATGGGCGTTAAAGCCCAGATCAAGGGTGGGGGCTGGTGAGTCGCTTCCAAAAACAACCAGTTCAACATTATCATCTTTAGGAAGGCATGCTAATGCTTCAACCAACTTAAGATAACCCTTCCTCGGGTCAGTTAATGCTGAAATCGCTCCAAACATGATGAGTTTCTTTCTAAGAGGAAGGCCCAAATAACTTCTAGAAACATCTTTTCCTTGTGGAGAAAACACTGACGTATTGATAGGGTTAGGTAGGTTTCTCACATCACTATTGCAGAAAATAGAAGATTTTGAAGCACAGTCTGCAATCCAAGAGCTTAATCCATTCACAACAAATTTATGGTCACGGCGCTCCACTGCGCTCATTTTGCGCTTGACTAGCTTATAGCTAGCATCGTAGTGAGACGATCCTTTTAACATTGGACAATCACCACAGCCATTTACATATTTATCACAATTATCATCGTAATGGCACCCACCAGTAAACGGCCACATATCATGCAAAGACCATACTATAGGTTTATTTATCCTAAATATATCTTCTACGGACATACCACCGGTATTGATCCAATGAAGGTGAACCACATCAGCATCGGATGCGTTTATTTTCTTTAGCAATCTAGTGTTAGAAGGACGACCAGTAGAAAACAACACCTTTTTTTTTAGAAAAAACTTGACAGGAATCCTGTCAACAGACGCCCTAAAATATAGTATAAGCTTTGAAAAAACGCCAAGCTTTTCTGGGTAGACCGACAAATACTCCGCAGTAACCCCGGATTTTTGTAAAGCAGTTACGAGGCGTATTGCCGCTCGAGAAGCCCCACCCTTAGAAAAAAAAGAGTTCACAACCAATATCTTCATATTAGACTCAAAGGTTAATACATATAGTAAACGACACAAACTAGATAATTCAGTAGCAAGTTAGATATAAAACGACAGACCCATATTAATCGAACAATTGTTGTATCTAGCGTGTTCAATTAACGAAAATCTATTCTTCGATAGTAGCTGGGGGGCTGCTTTGTCAGTCCTGGGTTCATAGAATAACCGCACCACTTTGGTCACCACGGTGGAGGCAGGAGGGCCAGCGCCGGTACCCTTCTCGGCTCACCGACCAAAGTGATGCAGTGCATGGGATACCGACAGCTGACCCAGACCCAACGATACCAGATCCACGCCAGCTATGACTTGGGCATCAGCCAGCGCTAGATCCGCAGGGAGCTTGGCATCCATAACAGCACAATCAGCCGTGAGCTGCGCCGTAACGCCACCTCCGGTGGCTACGATCCCGAGTAGGCCCAGGCCGCCAGTGATCGCCGTACCGCTTGGAAGTTGACGAAGCGCTTGCCGAGCATGATCACAGCCGTTGTCGGCCGGTTGCGTGAAGAGTGGAGCCCACAGCAGATCAGCGGCTTCATCGCGCCTCTGGCGGGCGTAGGCGTCAGTCATCAGTGGATCTATTCCTTGATCTGGGACGACAAGGCACTGAGCGGCGATCTCTGGCGCCATCTCCGTCAGCCGAAGCGTCGCAACAACCACCGCGCCCAGGCCAAAAGCGCTGGGCTGGGCAAGATCCCTAACCGGGTAGGCATCGAATACCGACCGGCGGAGATCGATGAGCGGCGCGTCATCGGTCACTGGGAGGGCGACACCGTGATCCAGGGGCACAAGCAATCAGGCCTGGTCACGCTATTCGAGCGGCGTATAGCGGATACCTGCTGGCGGCAAGGCTGCCCAGGATCTCGGCGGAGCTAACAAAAGAGGCCATGATCCGCCTGTTGAAGCCGCGTCGGGGCGCTGTCCAGACCATCACACTGGACAATGGCTCTGAATTCGCCGACCACGAGGCCGTGGCCAAGGTGGTGACGGCAGCGACGTACTTCTGTGATCCCTACTGCTCCGGGCAGCGTGGGACCAACGAGAACACGAATGGTCTGATACGGCAGTACTTTCCCAGGGGAACGGACTTCCGCTAGGTCACCGATGCCGAGTTGCGCAAGATGGTCAAGAAACCGAATGACCGACCGCGAAAACGACTCGGCTATCGGACACCGGCACAGGTGTTTCTGGGGAGAATACTCAGGAGCCCTGGATACCGCAGGTGCTGCGCTTATTTCTTGACTTCAGGGCCGACAAGAGGTAGCGGTATTGCTAAAGGGATTGTACCGCTAACCAAATTGACGTAAGACGCAGCATCGCCACAATTCCATTTATTCACCAGGCAGCCACATCCGAAATCGTCGGGCCCAATACATCGGCATCTAGTAATGATGGGTACTATTATAAAAATAGCGACAGAATGCAGATTTTATTATAAACTACGCCGGTAACCCAAGGTCCACTTTACCGTGAATAGTGCCCGTGCCGAAATTTTCCGACACCGCAGCCTCATTCATCACTCAGATGAATGAGCAGGGCTAACGACGGAGTGCTTCACAATATTTAGAAAAAGAATAAGAAAGATCACCAACAAGAATAGTGGCCCAGTTACCGCAGCATGTAACGCCGCATACCAAAACAGAACAATAGCAAAATGAGCCTTAAACAAAAGAAAGCTATAAATTGCATTGCGATGTCTTATATGATGCACCAAAAGAGCTTGCATAGCCCCGTTAAGCATAGATATAAGCACATGTAACACGAGAGCCAAGGGAAGGCCAAAGGTTAATACGGGAAGAGCAGGAAGAAAGCCAGAAAGCCCCGACCCACTTATTTTATAATGTTCGTACGTAGCGGGTGGCAAGTATCTTTCTGATATATAATCTCGACCTGTTTCATACTGACAGCCGAAAAAACACGTAATTGGAGAACTTGGCAGCCATGGAACTTCTAGCACATCAATTACACTCCAATTTAATTGACTCTGCAATGCCACTCTAATCAGTATGAAGGTTGCATCACGCCCGATGTGAAAATAGCTTAAAACTACCAAGGCGACAACAACCACCATAACTAAAACCAAAAAGAAGATAACTTTGAAACTTATACGAAAATTTGCATTATGTGCCGCAACAAAAAATAGAAAAATAGAAAAATAGATTATTAACGAAGAAAACTTTTGTCCTACAACGATCACTGTGCCAAAGAGATAAAAAACCACCACAAGTAGTGAAAAAATATTTTTATATACCCCCCCTACCCTCGACCACCATAGAGCAATAGAAAAGAAGAACGTCTGCACTAATAGAGATGGAATAAAACTCAGATTACCAGGTACAATGTAATTCCAGAAAGTCGATCGCTCAATCCCCAATATCAAAGGGCCAGAATATTTAAAAAATACATAACAAATCAAAAAAACAACAAAGCAAACTATCGAAACCATCAAACCAAATTCCAACCTACCCTCTAACAGCGGTACAGATGAACATCTAAAAGTCTTGGAGGTCTTACTATACACGAGTCGAGAAGCTTCAAGACCTGATATAAAAAAAACAGCTATCATCCAAAAAACGCCATTGGCACTTCCGGATTTATTGATTTCAAGCATCTCTGCGCCATTAGAAATAAATATAGCACTAACGAGAACACCAATAAAATAATATATCTGATAAGAATATGAAAAAGCATGCTCTCGAAATCGATAGACCTCCCTTAACAAATAACCAAAGATAACAATAAGCATAATAACCGGGAAATCCGTATTGTAAACCCCTGCCATTCGCTCTATGATAAACATAAGCATGCAAACAACAATCAACAACGCTCCCAGCGACATCATCACAACCCCACATTCTTATAAAAACATTATAACACAATACAATATGTGTTGTGTCTCAGATGTTCAGTTGACGAAAAGAAGCTACCTGTAGTGTCTCGGAGGTTCAATTGACCAAAAGGAGCTATCCCTTGATAGCCGCCCGAGGGCTTCTCCGTCAATTCATCCAGGAGCATTGCCGTGGACATCAGGCTTCATAAGCGAGCCAGTAAAACCCCGAAGATCCGCGCTGAGATCCAGGCAGCTCCCGCTCACATTACCGATACGGCGCTGGCGGAGCGCTTTGGTGTCAGTGACATGACGATACGTCGGTGGCGGCACCGCGATGATGTCTATGATCGCCCCCACACACTTCACAGCCTCAAGGCAACGCTCAACCACGCGAAGGAAGAGGTGCTGATTGCGGCACGCGAATTCCTTTGTCTCGGGCTCGACGACCTGCTCGTCGTCGCCCGGGAGTTCTTGCACCCCACGCTATCCAGAACGACGCTACACCGGATGTTGAAACGCCGCCAGGTGCCTACCTTGGCCCAATTGGCTAAGAGGGACCAAGAGAGCAAGAAAAAAACTCTAAGCCCTTTCGAGACTACGAACCGGGCTACCTCCATATCGATATCAAGTATCTACCGCAGATACGCAGCGCCTCTATCTGTACGTTGCCATCGACCGTGCTACGCGCTGGGTCTATCTGGAGCTGCGCTCCAGCCAGGCGACAAGCGATGCTGAAGCGTTTTTTTTCACCGGGTCGTTGAGCAGGCCCCCTCCAAGGTCCAAAAGCTGCTGACGGACAATGGCAAGAACTTCACGGATCGCTTCACCTCTGGTGGAGAGCGCAAGCCCACCGGACAGCTTCCGTTTGACCAGGCATGTGCAGAGCACCACGTGCAGCACCGCCTGATTCGACCGGGCCATCCACAAACGAACGGGATGGCCGAGCGCGTCAATGGCCGTATTAGTGACGTATTGGCGACCCGCCGCTATGTTTCCGGAGAGGATGTGGAAGAGACGTTAAAGCGCTACCACTGGCTGTACAATCACCACATTCCGCAAAAGGCCTTGAAGCACCAGGCCCCGATTGCTGCGATGAAGGACTGGCAGAAAAGGCGTCCTGAGCTATTCACCAAGCGCGTGATTAATCATCCGGAACCTGACATCTAGAGACAGCCAATTGTAAATTTACAAGGGTAAACTACTCTGTATCTCTTTTTTCGGCTTTTCCTCATAAATAAAGTGGAGACATGACAAATAATCACTATGCTCTACTCATACAGAGAATTATCAACCACTTAAGCCCGCAACATTGCTAGGGCTAAAGCTTAGTTCTCTCTTTACCTCTGGGTAGACTTCGTCTAAAAGACGGCGAGCGCCATCTATATCTTGCATAAGATTTAAAGTTCCTTTTAACGTATTGATGTAATATGCACAAATGAACTTTACATTGTACTCGAAAATGTCATCACTATCTTCACTTCCATTTTCGGAGCATAACTCATTTAGCTTAGAATTAAGACCTTCTAGATCATAAACTTTCACAACATTTTTATGTCCTTGGTAAAAAACACTGCCAAATAGCAATACCTTTTTATTCATTAGTAATGATTCATATCCAACTGTACTAGTTAGAGTTGTAACTGCCAGCGATCCTCTTATTAACTTCTTAGTATTTTCCTTATGTGAAAGCAATCTAACATTTGGCAACCGACATAGTTTTTCATAAAAACTCAAACTAGGAAGACCATAAGCGCTCGAGTGATCTTTGACATAAAGCCTCGTTCCTTCCGGCAAGTTAAAAGCTATATTCCTAATAACTTCGTACTCATCTAAATAGCTGCCACTTAATATTGAAGTAGAAGATTCAGGATGATAATGCAGCGGATAGAGGAAATAATTTTCTCCAGGTACTGGAAGCTCATAAAACCTTGAAAGTCTGTTAGCTCTAACTTTCCTTTTACAACTCCTCAGGAACATCTTATAAGACATGGCTAGTGGACTCACTCGCTGAAAGCTTCCTTGACCATCAACCGCCAAACTCTTTATTGAAAAAATCAATTTTCTAAACTTTTCAGAATTTAAATACTTTTTAGCAATTGAGATATTATTCAGATTATTAAACCTCATGTAGTCAGGAACAACTTCATCAATACCAAGAATATAATCACCGGCCCACTTGCGAAGCCAATCGGGAGCTTCAACCTCTCCTTTATTTATTTTATCGAAAGTCGCATCCACTTTCTTATGCTCGTCAAAAGGATTTTCTGTAAACCAGAAACGTCCCGGGAGACGACTAGGAGTAAATCCTTTATAGCGAACATTATATTTAGCACACACAAACCAACAAAAATACGCGAAAGTATTTGAAATATTCTCATAGAAGACCAAATCTATATTTTCTTCTTCGACGATGCGTGAGAAAAATTCAAGCAACGCGCACTTTAGATCATCAAAGTATTCATTACTTTTCCTTCCACCTAACTTATAAACTTGTGAACGTTCAAAATCAGACAGCAAAGCGAAGTTAAGATTAAAATCAGAGAATTTCCTTAAAACTCTGACATCACAGTTCCGTTCTCTAAAAGCTTCGGAAAACACGTAGTAAGGAAAACCAGTTTGCGCTATACAATTCTCAACCAATGAATATTTGCAATCAACAGCAAATACTATTTTGTGTCCTTCTTCGGACAGCCTTTTTGCCAATTCATTAAAAAAATTATAGTACTTCGGAGCACCGTTAGACAATATAAGAATATTCATTTACATCCCATATAAAGTTTTGCAAACAGGGGCTGTCTCAAACTACAAGATCACTAGTATTGGAGGGCCAGTGATCCGGACCCAGGCTTCTGGAGAAATTACGTGCCTACCTGCTCTTCAACAACTAAAGTTGTCCCCTGTCTATGAAACTACTCCAGTCAAGTGCTTATTTGAAGCTAATGGCGTACTTTGTTCCGTACATGGCGCACACTCGGTTAAACTCGTCACACAGTTGTGTCAAATGAGACGTACGCGCTGGCTAAGAGTCAAGTAAGCTGCATTCTCCGTGAAAAACTTAGATCATACTCAAACCCAGCAAATAGACTGATACGTACAACAGATGCAAACGATGCGACATTCACTCAATGGCCTTCTAGCTAAAGTCTTTGACGCGATGTACACTGGTATTGTCAAGCACAAAGACGGCGAAAGTGTCCGGAGGGCCCCAAGCCGCAAAGTGACCGCACAGTTCGATGTCTGCCTCGGTGGTACTTCTAGTAAGTAGTTTCCCGTCACGACTGAGAAATCTCAGTACATTGATCCAGTGGCTAAAGGAATACGACATCGAAGGCAGTTGTAAAAAACCGATTCATCAAAGTATTCAAACCCAGTTTCGGATCGTTGCTCCCACCACCGGGGTACCTTTTAGCAGCTCCAAATGAGGCGCAATTCTGTTTTGTCACGCCGAATCATCAAAGAATATCGAATGCGTTCAACGTTTAGGCTTCTCATTTTAACGCTCGGCGAAGGGTCACCGAGTTGATCGGCTTACCGGTCTCTTGAAAGCGACCCTGCTGGGATCGAATCTGAAAAGGCTGATCGGCGACCATCTTCCGTAGTCCTTGGTGATCGTGCTCACCCGGGATAGGCGTACGACCAGTCCGGAGCTTGCCGATGAGGAGTTATAGTGATACCTGATGTACAGGAGAAAAGTGAGTGGGTGGTGTATCCTGCTTATTGATCTCGCCAGATCACTATCAACACGGAATATAGATAAGCCATGACCAATTAGACCCTCGAAACTCTTTCATAACCGGAGCTCCTGGCCGCAGGTCCACTTCTCTATTCCTGCGCCAAGGCCGTCGAAACCGAGTTGTCGACATTCTTGGCGCAGTATGCCGAGCACCGCTTTGACGATGTCCGCTAAATTATCGTCGGCACGGATACCTAGCCGAGCCTACATTGCATACTTGCGCCGGAGATGACAGAGCGCAGGTGCTGAATATGAACGACCAAAGAGGTGGAGACCTCAGTTTCACGCGAAGTCCCAATGATCGCATAAATCAGATCAGTCTCCACTTTTCTTCTGGGCGAGATAAACCTACTATCGGACGACCCACAGCGACGAATCTTTCGACTGATCGTCGGCGGAGACGGCTCAAACAGAGAAGCCATCTCACTCATACTCAAGCCTTGCACCTAGCAGTCTTGGATTGCTGCCGTTCTTCGATGCAGGGTTAAAAATATGACATGGAAACAACACCTTACCGATTCAGTCAGGTGTTGCTCTCGGCAACTTTCGGCCAAGTTGTTGCTACTAGCCAGATATATCACGCAGGAGGACCGGAGTGTTTTTACTTACACTCCTCGACAACTCCCTCCCTATCAATTTCATTAGATTTTTGGGAGCTGCACCGTAGCCTGGCCGTACACTTTTCACCGAATCTTCAGTAATAACATCACCCGCCTTCATATCTTTAACGAAATACAGCGACCGTCGAAATTTTACATTCCCCTGCTCACTTGACTTCCGCCCATAGTCAACCTTTCCGAGCGCCCGCCAAGCAACCTTAGTATCGCGACAAAGGGCCGCAAGCTCAGTCGGCTCTAGTGAAAAGCTGTCATCGGGCCCTCCGCCATTTCGATCTAATGTAAAATGCTTTTCAATCAAATTAGCACCGAGTGCTACACTGGCAATAGCAGTGGTGTTGTCGAGAGTATGATCGGAAAGCCCTGTAACTAGCCCAAACCGCTCCATCATATCGGGAATAGTGCGTAGATTATAGTCTTCGGATGGGGCCGGATAGCCACTTACACACTGGAGAATAGCCAACTGTTGGCACCCGGCACCGCGGGCTGCATCAACTGCCTCCTGGATTTCGTCGCAGTCAGCCATCCCAGTAGATATAATCATTGGCTTGCCTGTTCTGGCTACATACTCGATCAGTGGCAGGTCAACGGCCTCGAAAGATGCAATCTTGTAAGCTGGCGCGCCCAAGTCTTCAAGCAAGTCAACAGCGGTGGTGTCGAAAGGGGAACTAAATATGGTAATCCCAAGTTCCCGCGCACGCTCGAACAGAGTCCGGTGCCATTCCCAAGGCGTGTGAGCCCATTCATAGAGCTCATAGAGGGTACGCCCCTTCCAGAGTCCATCGGTAATCTGAAAATCCGGTAAGTCGCTATTAAGCGTAATGGTATCTGGCCGGTAGGTCTGCAACTTAATGGCATCAGCACCTGAACGCTTAGCCTCTTCAATGATCTTGAGTGCTGTGTCAATACTGCCATTATGGTTAGCCGACAACTCGGCAATGATATACGGAGGCTGCGCCGGTCCGATTTCTCGGCCATCGATATTAATCGTCGTCATGAGATGTTACCTTTTTAAGTTCAATAGAGTATGTATGGCCGTGTAAGCGAAAGAAAGCTGGATAGCGCTGCGGATCCATGAGACGTATGGTTGGAAATAACTCACACAGAGATTTTGTAGGGTCGACTTCACTATCCGCTGGCGTACGTCTACGATAGTACGTTGGCGTCTTGGTGGCTGGCTGGGGCTCCGGCTTGGCCCCAGCCCCGATAAGAGTCAGACCCTCGTCCATCAATTCCAGTTCTGTATCGAAAAGCAAACGATGAATTTCATCGTGCAAGGCATGCGCAGGCACCGGAAAAGTCCGCTTAGCCCAGATGGCCCCCGTGTCCACGCCATCCTCGGCCTCAAGCAGGCTTACCGTGATAGATGCGGCGCCTTCAAGCAGACTCCAGATATACGGACTCCACCCGCGGCCGTAGGGTAGGTCGCTGGCATGTAACACCAATGTATTCAAATAGTGGGCACGAGTAGCGGCATCGATAATTTGACTACAGGAGACGAGAAACAAAACATCCCCTCCTGGTAATTCATCCTTGGTGCGGCACAACGTAATCGAGTGCCTGCCTTGATGGTGTGCCCGCCATCTTTCCAACCACGCGTTAACAGGGTGCTCAGGACTAGAACATAACAACGTGATCTGCATGGATCATCCGCCACTCAATAAATAATTAACTATTGACCAAACGCCTTGTCCCTCAGTAAGACTGGCCGCGCGCTCTGTCATAACACGAAGCTGAAGTCGATTGGCACCTACTTCCGCCACTACACGCTCAAGCCGATTCTCCCAATTAGAACTTTCAATACTTCCAATATTTATCGCAGCCTGAGCCGCATGCAGATGCTGTGCAATCGCTGTTTGATTATCAGCCAGGACCAGCATCACAGTGGGCAGTCCTAGACAACAGCGTTCCCAAGAGGTACTACCCGCCGCTCCGATAGCCAGATCAGACTCGGCCATACGTCGGGCCATGTCGTCAACGTCAACCACAACCTTTGTTGGATTCGGCATTTTTTGTGCCTGGTGGCGTACGGCGTCAAGCCAAGGTGCGGTAGACCCCATTACCACGGTAATTTCAAGATCGCTTGGCAATCTGCAACGGTTTAACACACATAAAACTTGACTTGTGATATTATCAGTGTCAACTCCGCCCATTGTGATCAGTAGGCGCTGAAGCCGCATATTTTGGCGACGTGCCAAGCTTGCGTTACGCCATTCCGAAAATTCAGGCCGCAACAAGGCGTGGGTGGGCCCTACTAGCACACGACAAGACTCTTGTACCAAGTCGGCATAATCCGTGGCATAGCGCCCTAGATTCTGATCGAGCAACATTTCTGCACAATGCGATCGGTCTGCCAGATCATCAATAACCATTACTCGGCAGCCTGCGGGACTGACAATCTCTTCCCAACTCGCTTCGAGTGCATAGTGGTCCACAACCAACCAATCCGGTCGCAGGCAGGCCAACACCCTGGAGCTTTGCTCGGCATCGACCTCCCACGGCACGCCAAGCCAACCCGCATGCGCGGGAACAGTCGCTCCATCAGTGCCGCAGCGTTTCCCTTGAACAAGCGCCTCATACAAAGGTAATTGGTGCACTGTGTGGCCATGAGACTCGATCCGCTCAATCAAGTGGCCGTCATGCGGACGACATAGAAAGTGACAGACAGCCCCTTGGTAGGAGAGTGTATCCGCCAAGGTCAAACAGCGCATCACATGGCCCGTACCAATCTGGCGCGAGGCATCAGCGCGAAAAGCAATTAGTGGCCCTGTCTGTAGAGTTACTGTCATGCCTCCTCCGCCAACATTGCGCGGAATAGCCACTCAGCACGATCCCAGTCTTCCGGGGTATCGATATCTTGTACACGATGTCTCGGCAGAAGCAACGGCCGAGCCCTTTCAGAGAAGATCGGAGTGCCAGCGCACCATGCAGCTGCACGGCCCCAGTAAAACTGGCCAGCGTCGTGGTACGCCTCCTCCAAGTCCTGAGAACGTGAGTGGAAATGTTCTGGCTGGAACATAGCCACATAGCCATCCTCATCTATTCTCAACGCGCGCTGAACCGGAAAGGCGTAACTGGTTACAGAGAAGACATAGTCGGCGTCTTCTTTTTTTAGTGCCATGAACCCCCTACGCAGGTCCCTTACTCTCACAAACGGCGCAGTGGCGTAAAGGCAACACACAGCCTCTGGCCTCACTCCTTCCTCTTCGCCCAACCATTCAATTGCATGAGCGATGACTGGGATAGTGCCACTGTGATCATCGGAGAGAGCCGCAGGCCGCCGAAATGGGGTTTCAGCACCACAGTCTACGGCCACTTCTGCAATCTCATCGTCATCAGTGGAAACAATCACCCGATCGAAGCATCCGCTCTTGAGAGCAGCCTCAATTGACCAGGCAATCATAGGCTTTCCTGCGAACTCACGTATGTTCTTTCGCGGAATACGTTTGCTGCCGCCACGAGCGGGAAGTACCGCTATGCACTGCGTCATATCACTCAAGCCTCCTCAAGGGCCCGCCGCAAAGCCTCGACCACCTCATCCTGCTGGGCTTCTGTCATCGTCGGGTACAGGGGCAAACTAATGGCTTCAGCGTAATAGCGCTCAGCTTCCGGAAAGTCACCTGACTTAAAGCCTAGTCCCTGATAGTAGGGCTGGGTGTGCACCGGGATATAGTGGATATTAACCCCTATATTCAGCGCCCGCATCGTCTCAAAAACCTGCCGTTGACTCTTGTTGATCGACGCGAGATCGAGTCGGATGACATAGAGATGGCGCCCAGAATAGCTGTCAGGGTGCTGCCAAGGGGTGGTCAGAGGCAGTGAAGAAAGCAATCGGTCATAACGAACCGCTAGTGAATGCCGTGCCGCCACATAGGAATCCAGTCGCTCTAACTGCGTCACTCCTAGAGCCGCCTGTAATTCCGTCATCCTATAGTTAAAGCCTAAGTCGACTTGCTGATAGTACCAAGGACCATCGGCTTCATGCGTCATCAGTTTAGGATCACGGGTCACCCCATGGCTACGCAGAAGGCTCATTCGCTCCGCAAGTTTTTCATTATTCGTCAGAGCCATCCCACCTTCAGCAGTAGTGATAATCTTGACTGGGTGAAAACTGAACACAGTAATATCGCTGTAGTTGCAGTTTCCTATTGCCTCGTCTTTATACCGGCCACCAACGGCATGCGATGCATCTTCAACCACCTTGAACCCATATCTTTGGCTCAGGCTATAGATAGCTTTCATGTCACATGGCTGTCCGCACAAATGAACAGCCACTACGACTTTCGGAAGGCAGCCGGCAAGCTCTGCTTTTTGCAGTTTTTTTTCTAGAGCCACTGGACAAATATTATATGTCTTAGGATCAATATCTACAAAATCCACCCTAGCGTTACAATATAAACCACAATTTGCCGATGCGACAAAAGTGATCGGCGAAGTCCAAAGCCAATCGCCTTCTCCCAGCCCCAACGACATACATGCAATATGCAAGGCAGAGGTAGCACTATTTACAGCCAAGGCATAGCGGGCACCAACCTTTTCCGAGAGAAAATTCTCGAACTTTGGGACCATAGGCCCCTGAGTCAAGAAATCTGACTGCAGTACTTCGCACACTGCATCTATATCATCCTGCCGGATATCCTGGCGCCCGTACGGTATCATCAAATTGCTCCGATTTTTTCCCAATTATTGTTAATCCAAGACTGAAGCTCTTCCTCAGCCATCCACTCTTTATTATTATCACTTGCATACACGAATCCCTCAGGGACACGCTTCCCATCTTTTATACGGTTAGCATCCTTGTCCCAGCTATTAATGGCCGGAAGAATTTTATAATGCTCGGGATACTCATATGTATAATAAGCATCCTCCGCACCAATCATTTGTTCATGCAATTTCTCCCCAGGCCGAATACCCACCACTTTTTGCTTGGCACCCGGGGCAACAACTCGCGCTAGATCGGTAACTCTCATTGACGGAATTTTTTTCACATAGATTTCACCACCTTCCATATCATCAAACGCGTGCCAGACCAGCTCCACGCCCTGTTCGAGCGAAATCATAAACCTAGTCATGCGCTCGTCGGTGATCGGCAACTCCCCCTTATCCCTAATCGACATAAAGAATGGAATCACAGATCCCCGCGAACCCATTACGTTCCCGTACCTGACTACTGCAAAGCGGGTACTATGTCCACCAGCATATGAATTTCCGGCCACAAACAATTTATCTGACGTTAGTTTAGTCGCACCATAGAGGTTAATTGGGCTACTTGCCTTATCTGTAGATAGTGCCACCACCTTTTTCACGCCCTTATCGATACAGGCATCAATCAGGTTCATTGCCCCTTGGACATTTGTTTTCACACATTCAAATGGGTTATACTCAGCCGTGGGTACAATCTTGGTCGCGGCAGCATGCACTACATAGTCAACACCATCTAGTGCACGATAAATACGATCTCTATCTCGCACATCCCCAATAAAGAAACGCACCCTTGGGTCACCTTCGAATTTCTTGGCCATCTCCCATTGTTTCATCTCATCACGAGAAAAGATAATCACGCGCTTGGGGTTATAGCGTTCAAGAAGCATCGGAATAAAGGTGTGCCCGAAAGATCCAGTCCCACCGGTTACCAAAACTGAAGAATTATGAAACATTTTAATCACTCGCCTAAATTAAAGAGAATAAAGTAATTTTATTATCCATCTGTGTATTCTATAAAATTTCTACCCTTCACACTCCATTCCTGTTTTTCCCTAAATTTAATGTATGCAATAGTTTTACCAACCACCATTGCAAAAAAAGTTCCACATAGCGCTAACGGAACACCATAAACGGGCATAAATACTGTAAAAAAAGCCGAAATCAACAAAAACAAAACGAAAGACAACAAATGAATTTTTATAATAACCGCATCTTGCGACATCGCATACAATCCGTAATGAGGAACCATGCTTATAGCGTATATAAATATCGCGCCAAGCATTACATACAATATGCCAACATTCTCAATATATATATCTTTACCTATTAACATTAACACAGGATGAATTAAAGCCGCAGCCAATACACTCAACAAAAAAGATATAACACTAGTTTGTATTAGCAGGATTCTCATACCGTTTGAAAACGCATCACAATCTTTTTCCTTACAAAAAACAATTAATTTAGGATATGAAAAGACAAACACTCCAGCGTCGAGAAACGCTGTTACAGTACTTGCCACACCTGCAAAAAGCACATAGGAAGCTAAGACGTTTTCTCCTGCAGTGATCTCTATCCAGTACCGATCAAATGTAAACATCCCTCTAACCGCCAAGGTCGCTAAGAGAAATGGAAAAGCAATTTTAAGTCCCCTCTTCACCCAACGCCAATCAACTGGTTGTTTTAAGCAATTTCGATCGAGTTTATATATTACTAGAAAACCTACGAAACATGCGATAGTCGCGCCGACCACCCAGGCGGACAACACGAACTCTAACGATCGGCTAGATGGAAACTTCCAGAAACACAGTGCAACAATTAATGCCCATAACCCTCCCCTAAGAAAATGCACGCAGCTAGCGTAGAGCTGGCGAGACATTGCTACCAACAACCTGTTTAGCTCTTGGCCCAAGTGCTCTAAAACCACTAGAAAGAAAAACCATGGCGCTGTCGTCCAAGGCAACAAATCCAGAACAAATACAACAAACAATAAAGGTAAAACAATTGCATAGGTAACAATGAAAAACATCCCTTGATCACGTAGGAGCCTTGCCCAGTGAAGATGGCTCGCACCGAGAAGCTCTCTAGTACTGTAAACATAAAAATCAAACCCTAGTCCATATATGCAGTAGCCAACTGTTGCGACTAACAGTCCATATAGCGCTACATCTTTTGGTTCAAGAAAATACGCCAACAAAAATAGTAGTGCGAATTTAGAAATCAGCGCACTTCCACGAAGAGCAATACTTAACATGCGATCCATATTAAAAGTGCCAGCCCCAATAAAGTAAACATGCAATTTAAAACAAGACAATTAGCATTGATAATTCCGATCTACATACGATTTTATACGCACGAATAACTTTTTTTGATCTTTGTAAAAAGACAGCCTGTCAAAACGATGACGGTCACAGTTGCTGAGTGAAAAACTGTCAATACAGCGATGATGTTGCTTCATGGTACCGCGTCATCGGTTCTCTCACCATTTCAATGGCTACTTGATGTCGAAGCCCTTTCGCGGACGCATGTTCAGCTCAAGCGCGATTTCACTCAATGCTTGCTGGCTATAGAACGATAGGTCCGTTCCCTTGGGAAGATATTGCCGTATGAGCCCATTGATTATTTCGTTGGCACCTCTCAACCACGTACTCTGCGGGTCACAGAAATAGATGGTAACACCGGTATATTGGGGAGTATGCGCATGCTGCGTTATCTCGCATCCCTAGTTATAGTGTCTCAGATGTTCAGTTGACGAAAAGAAGCTATCCTTTGATAGCCGCCCGAGGACTTCTTCGTCACTTCATCCAGGAGCATAGCCGTGGACATCAAGCTTCATAAGCAGGCCACTACAACCCCGAAGATCCGCGCTGAGATCTAGGCGCCTTCCGCTCACATTGCCGACACGGCGCTGGCGGAGCGTTTTGGTGTCAGTGACATGACGATACGTCGTTGGCGGCACCGCGATGATGTCTATGATCGCCCCCACACCCGTCACAACCTCAAGGCAACGCTCAACCACGAGCAGGGAGAGGTGCTGATCGCGGCACGCGAATTCCTTCCTCTCGGGCTGGACGACCTGCTCGTCGTCGCCCGGACTTCTTGCACCCCACGCTATCCAGAGCGGTACTACTCCGGATGTTGAAACGTCGCCAGGCGCCTACCTTGGCCCAATTGGCTCAGAGGGACCAAGAGAGCAAGAAAAAAACGCCCAAGCCCTTTCGAGACTACGAACCGGGCTACCTCCATATCAATATCAAGTATCTACCGCAGATGCCTAATGAGACGCAGCGCCACTATCTGTACGTTGCCATCGACCGTGCTACGCGCTGGGTCTATCTGGAGCTGCGCTCCAGCCAGGCGACAAGCGATGCTGAAGCGTTTTTTTTCACCGGGTCGTTGAGCAGCCCCCCTCCAAGGTCCAAAAGCTGCTGACGGACAATGGCAAGAACTTCACGGATCGCTTCACCTCTGGTGGAGAGCGCAAGCCCACCGGACAGCTTCCGTTTGACCAGGCATGTGCAGAGCACCACGTGCAGCACCGCCTGATTCGACCGGGCCATCCACAAACGAACGGGATGGCCGAGCGCGTCAATGGCCGTATTAGTGACGTATTGGCGACCCGCCGCTATGTTTCCGGAGAGGATGTGGAAGAGACGTTAAAGCGCTACCACTGGCTGTACAATCACCACATTCCGCAAAAGGCCTTGAAGCACCAGGCCCCGATTGCTGCGATGAAGGACTGGCAGAAAAGGCGCCCAGAGCAATTCACTAAGAAAGTCATTAGTCATCCGGAACCTGAGATCGAGCCACTGCTTGCGAGTCGATTTTCCTTGCCGCAAGCAGTGGATCAGCTCTTTTAGTAGCTCTCAGACGGGCAATGCATAGAAAGCACTGTAGATCCTTTCACCGCAGACGTAGGGGACTCGGAGTTCAGGGATGCATATGCCTGAGCTTGCTGCTGATCTGCTCGGGTGAACAAGCTCCGATGCAGCATGTGCTGAATCAAGGCCAACCTACGGCTTACTGGAAGCGACTTGCGCCTTGGCCGACAGACGGCTCGGCGGGCCGAGCGGCGCTGTTGCGCGTTTGGCAAAAGATATCGGCTATCATCCTTTTCATTGCGGCGCACCTCTCAACTGTTCGTCGATGGAGACCGCTCGAGTAGAGCCGCCACCTGCCTGATGTTCAAGCCTTACGCAGAGCTAATCCGGATCGTCGCACGTTCTTCCATGTAGATGCCATGGTGACAAAAATTACCGATCCAGTCAGGTGTTGCGCTCAAAATTCACTGCTAAGTTCAACATTCGCAACATGTCTTTGGAGGGCCGTTTTCAACTTACTTTGGCTATTGCAAGTCCCATGAACTAGTCGTACATTATCGACTTTCTGACCAGGCTGTGAAACAAATTCGATCAAGCTCTCCTGATCAGCATGCGCTGAAAATCCCGAAACACTCTTGACGTAGGCATTCACCGCCATGCGCTCTCCGTCGACAACGACTTCGCTTCCACTTTTAGCTCGCTGAACCCGCCTTCCAGTCGTCCCCTCAGCTTGATACCCAACAAACAGAACAGTGTGCCGAGGGTCTGGTAGCAAGCGCTTCAAGTAGTTGATTACCCTGCCCCCGGTAGCCATGCCGCTTGCGGCGATAACGATGGCCCAGGTGTTGGTGGTGGCGAGGTGCTCGACCATGGCGAGGTGGTCATCGTGGCTGTCTACGGTGACGAGGCCATCGAAGCTGAGGGGGTGGCGGCCCTGATCGAGTCGCTCCTTGGCTTCGCTGTCCCACCAGGGCTTGAGGTCTCGGTATACTTCGGTGAAGCGGGCAGCCAGCGGGGAATCGACGATGATCAGGGGGCGCTCGCCTTTTTCTTCTTCCTGTCGCTCGTGTACAAGGGTCTCGATTTCGTAGAGCAGCTCTTGGGTGCGGCCGATGCTGAAGGCTGGAATGACCACGCTACCGCCCTCGCGCTGTGCACGATAAATCATTTCCTTGAGCTGTGCGCGCCGCGTCCTGCGGCCTTCATGCCTTCTATCGCCGTAGGTGCTCTCAAGCACCAGGACGTCTGCCCGCTCCAGCGGTGTGGGATCCGGCAACAGCGGGGTGTCGGGCGGCCCCAGGTCCCCCGAGAAGACGTAGCGATTATCCAGACTCGTGCGCTCGCCCTCAACATCAATTTCGACGTATGCAGAACCGAGTATATGCCCCGCGTTCTGTAGACGCACCTTGACCTTGTAGTGCTCATCGTCTAGCAAGCTTTTCCAAGTGCCATAAGGACTTGGATCAAGATGCATCTCAACGGTATCAAGAAACCGCTCGATTAACCTTCGGTCACGGGTAAAGCCAATTTTAAGCGCGTCCTCGATCACTAGAGGCAGCAGCCGTGCACTCGGTGGGGTACAGATGATGGGGCCCTTGAACCCTGCCGCCATCAGGTAGGGTAGACGACCGATATGGTCGATATGGACATGGGTCACCACCAAAGCGATGACGTCGTCGACCGGAAATTCGATCTGGTGGCGCTCGAAGCTGGACTGGCCCTTGAGGTCTTCTCCCTGAAACAGGCCGCAATCGATCAGGATGGCGTGGTCAGGGGAAATCTGGAGACGGTGACAGCTACCGGTGACGCCTTCGGCGCCACCGTGGTGAAAAATTGAGGGATAGTCCAAGATAAACCTCCTTCAGCCTCACCTCGCTTGACTGCGCTTGCCGACACTCTCACAGCAATCAAACACGTAAATACCGCTGCCGGTGTTTTAGCTACCGAAAGCGCTCTGAACGTCGACGACTTTCGGAACCACCAGATCCACTGAGGCTGTCTGGTACTTGGACGGTGCGGGGTTAGCGTGCAGAACTCCATCCTCCGTATCAGTAGCGGCGGTGTAAGTGACGCTGGTGTCCAGGCAGGCTGACCAGGCGTAGGCATCGGTCAGCTTTTTCTCAACTGCAGCTGTTTCGTCCAGATCGCCACTAATCGCCAAGACGGTTCGAGAAGCAGCTAGCTCCTCCTTGCAGGCGTTTACCGCAGCCCGTTCTTGAAACTTGCTGTACTGCGGTATGGCGATGGCCGATAGCAGCCCGATGATCGCCACCACCACCAACAGCTCGATCAGGGTAAAGCCGTCCTGCCCTGCCGGTGTGATGGTTCCGCTCTTTTCTGAGTTGCTGGTGCTGGCGATGCTGCTGATGCCTTCCATGTCTGTTGCTCCCTGTTGGCTTCTTTACGTATACCTGGCGGCGTTCTGACGGCCCGGTCGTGCGGCGTGGTGAAAATGGCGCTGAGCCAGGCCATCAATTTGGCATCCCCGCCCTACCGGGCTCAGGGCATCTTACGCGGCGCTGGGAGCACGCCTGAGGCTTTTGCGCCCAAACCTTGATGCCGATTCGGGTTTGGATGACAAAACCGCCTGTGCGGCCTCTATGGGCGCTCTGTCGAGGGGTAGACTGACCGCTCGTTTGAGTATGTCACCGACGGGAGCTATCGAGCCGATCTTGAGGTTCGCTTCCAGGGAGGGTGCTGTGCCGTTTGATACGGGGTTCGAAAATGGCTTGCCGCAAGGGCCAAACAGTGGATTGGCCCAACGGCTGGTGTCACAGGGGCTGTTGAGCCCAACGGCGGCGCTGCGGGCCGAGCAGGAGGCCCAGGACTGCCACAGCACGCTGTTGCGCTACCTGGTGGAGCATGAGCTGGTAAGCGTAGGGCCGGCGACGCGTGCAGCGGCGGATGAGTACGACCTGCCGTTTGTCGACCTTCAGGAGCTGGAGCCGAGCGAGCTGCCGGCGCTTTCTCACTTCCCCGACGCTCTGCTGCGCGAGCATTCGGTACTGCCGCTTAGCCTCGATGACCATCAATTGCACGTGGCGGTGCCCTACCCTTCGACACTCGCCCGCCTGGGTGAGCTGCAGTTCGTCACCGGCAAGAGCTTGAAGCCGACACTGGCACCGCTGGATCAGATCCGCACACTTCTTGACGCCTACCTGGGTGCCGATCGCCCCGATGATGGCGCCATCGCCGTCGCCTTGGGGGCGCTTGGCGCTTCAGGCGGGAACAGTACGGGCGCCGACGAGCGTAGGGGCAAGATGTCTCAGTCGCGGCAGCCGGGGCTGCAGTCTGCTCTGGCGTCCGCTCTGGCTTCTGACCCGGGCGCTGGCTTCGACGCTGAACAGGACGCTAGCCTGGATGAGGAGCTCAACGCCGGGCTGGGTTCCGGGCTCAGCTCCAGCCTGAACGACCAGGCCGATGACGCCCCGGTGGTGAAATTCGTCAACACCATTCTGCGTGACGCGGTCAGAAAGCGTGCCTCTGACATCCACTTCGAGCCCTTCGAGGAGTCCTTTCGGGTGCGCTTTCGCATCGATGGCCTGCTCCACGAGGTGGTCCAGCCGCCGCTTAACCTTCGCGGGCGCATCGCCTCGCGCCTCAAGGTGATGGCGCGGATGGACATCTCGGAACGCCGCCTGCCCCAGGACGGCACCATCAAGGTCCAGCTCGACGATGGCGAGGACATCGACTTCAGGGTCAACTCGCTGCCTACCGTCTACGGCGAGAAGATCGTGCTCAGACTGCTGGGCTCAAGGTCGGCACGCCTGGGCATCGAGCAGCTCGGTTTTTCGCCGGACCAGCGACGGCTGTTCGAGACCGCCCTGGCAAGTCCCCAGGGAATGATTCTGGTCACCGGTCCCACCGGCAGCGGCAAGACGGTGACGCTGTACACCGGCATCCACCAGCTCAACGCCGTCGAGCGCAATATCTGCACCGCCGAGGATCCGGTGGAGATCAAGCTGTCCGGGATCAACCAGGTCAATGTGGCGCCACGCATTGGCCTGGACTTCGCCAATGCACTGCGCGCCTTTCTGCGCCAGGACCCGGACGTGGTGATGGTTGGCGAGGTGCGCGACCGGGAAACCGCCGAGATCGCGATCAAAGCCGCCCAGACCGGCCACCTGGTGCTGTCCACGCTGCACACCAATTCTGCCGCCGACACCCTGTCGCGGCTTTCGAACATGGGCATCGAAGCCTTCAATATCGCCAGTGCGGTCAGCTTGATCGTTGCCCAACGCCTGGCCAGGCGCCTGTGCAGCCAGTGTCGCTCCCCGGTCACCCTGCCCACCGAGGTACTCATGCAACGGGGCCTGACTCAGGCCGAGGCCGATACCGCCCAGCTGTACGAGGCCGTGGGCTGTCGTCACTGCACCCAGGGCTACAAGGGGCGGGTCGGGCTGTTCGAAGTGGTGCCCGTGGACCAACGCATGCGCCGGCTGATCCTGGAAGGCGGCAGCGCCGATGACTTCGACGCCCTGGCCCGCGCCCAGGGCTATCCGAACCTTCGTCGCAGCGGCCTTAACCGCGTGCTCGAAGGGGTGACAAGCCTGGCCGAGGTCTGCCGCATCACCGCCGCTTGAGGCTGCCCTCTTTCCCCCGTCCACCACTTGAGTCCACTGACACGTGCCCTTTCGTCATCGTTCGCCTTCGACGGCTCCGCCTGCCTCTTCGCCCCTGTCGTCGTCTTCGCCGGCCTCGCCTCCTGGGCCCCCCGGGCAGGTTGGTGGCTACACGCCCGGCGCGACGACAGGGGACCCCGCCTCTTCTTCCGCCCCAGGATCGGGTTCCCGCGCTGACCAAAGCCACCTTTCAGCCGGATCAAATCTGTCAAACGGGACAAGTGGGCACCCGCGCAGTGCACGCCGTTCCGCCCCCCCGCATCCGCGCCAGAGGTGCTGGCACTGGAAAGGCGAGGATCGCCAGGGCCAGCGGCGCAACGGGGTGCTGCTGGCAACCGGCCGTCCCGAGGCCCAGCGCCAGTTGCATCAGCTTGGTGTGATCCCGCGCAAGCTGCGCCAGGGCGGCACGCTTGCGCGCTTCGAGCGCCAGATATCGCCGCGGGATCTCACCCTGTTCTCGCGCCAGCTGGCGACCCTGCTGACCGCCGGCGTGCCGTTGTTGCAGGCATTTCACGTGCTGGGCGAAAGCCTTTCAAAGCCAGCCATGCGGCTAGTCGTTCAGGCACTGGGCATGGACGTCAGCGCCGGGGCCAGCATGGCCCAGGCACTGTCCCGCCACCCGCTCACCTTCGATGCGCTGTACGTCAATCTGGTCGCCGCCGGTGAGCAGTCGGGTACGCTGGACCGCATGCTCGAGCGTCTGGCCGGCCACCTGGAAAAGCGCGAGCGATTGAAGGCGCGGGTTCGCAAGGCGCTGTGGTATCCCTCCACGGTGGTGGCGGTGGGCATCGCGGTCAGCGCCATCCTGCTGATCAAGGTGGTACCCCAGTTCGAGCAGATGTTCGAGGGCGTCGGGGCAAGCCTGCCCCCGCTGACTCGGCTGACCATCGAGCTTTCTGAGTTCGCCCAGCAGTGGTGGCTGGTGCTGCTGGGAAGTGCAGGCGTGATGGCCGGTGCGGCGAGATGGTGGATCAAGCGCTCGGCCAGGGCGCGCTTCGCCGCTCACGGCCTGGCGCTCAGGCTACCGGTGGTAGGGACGATCCTGGAACAGGCCTCGGTCGCACGCTTTTGTCGCACCCTGGCCACCGCCTTCGCCGCAGGCGTGCCCTTGGTGGAAGCGCTGAAAACCGCCGCCGGGGCCTGCGGCAATGACGTCTACTGCCAGGCGGTGGCGGCAGTGCAGACCGAGGTCGCCAGTGGCCAGCGACTCCACCTGGCGATGCGGGCGACGAGGCGCTTCCCGCCACTGGCGCTGCAGATGGTGGCCATCGGCGAAGAAGCCGGCGCGCTGGACAGCATGCTGACGCGGGTGGCGGATCACTTCGAGCGCGAGGTGGACGATCGCGTCGACACCCTGACAAGCCTCCTGGAGCCGCTGATCATCGTGGTGCTGGGCGTGGTGGTGGGTGGCCTGGTGCTGGCGATGTATCTACCGATCTTCCAATTGGGCAACGTCATCTGACCAAGCCCCGGACTGATGAATCCAGGCATGTCGAATGCCGACCTGAGGAGCCCAGGCTCGACGAAGCCTGAGCCGACGAGGACTTCGCTCAGTGACGCCTTTATTGACGTCTGCACTGGCTTGATCAGTCGACGTGATCCGTCGGCCCGGTCCATCGGCGCGCTTAGTCGTGCAGCCACACCGGCGTGCCGGGCGTCGCTTCGTCGAACAGCCGCAACAGGTCGTCGTCACGCAGGCGAATACAGCCATGGGAGTCGGCCACCCCCATGGGCTTGTCCGGCGGGGTGCCGTGAAAATAGATATAGCGGCGCTGGGAATCGACGTCGCCGCCACGATTGAAGCCCGGCTCCAGACCACTGAGCCAGAGGATCCGGGTCAGGATCCAGTCGCGCTCTGGCTGGGCCTGGCCTAGCGCCTCGCTGAAGACCTCGCCGGTGGGCCGACGGCCACGAAAGACGCAGCCCACGGGCTGCCCGTCACCGATGGCGGCACGGATCTGGTGCCAGCCCAGCGGGGTCTGGCCGCTGCCCTCTTGCTGGCCGGTACCGGCAGCACCGGTGGACACCAGGCATTGCCAGGCAGGGGCTTCGCCCCGCCACAGCGTCAGCTGCTGACGGGCGGTGTCGACCTCCACCCACACACCGTCGGTCGGGGGAAGCGCTGCCAATTGCGGGGTATGCATCACCCTGACTCCCTTTTCGACTTATGCAGTTGGCTCGCGCGTCGGCGGTGGCATCGTGGGCGCCGGCTCCGGCAGTGGCGCCTTCAGCGCCGACACCACCACCGGCATCATGCGGCGCACCAGATCGCGCACCGAGACGTGCTCGTCGTAGTCCTTCTCGGCGATGTCGCGCAGGGCATCGAGCCCAGACAGGGTAAAGATCACGGTGCCCAGCGCAAAGTGCAGACGCCAGAAGCGCTCGGAGTCCGGCAGCTCCGGCGTGGCCTTGCGCACCAGCGCCACGAAACGGGTGAACACGGTGCCGTACTGGTCCTGGATATAGCGACGCAGATGCCCCTGGGCCTGACTGTAGGCCAGCCCCAGCAGGCGCATGAACACCTTGAGGCTGTGCCGTTCGGCCGGTACCTCGAGCACGGTGCGGGCCATGGTCTCGAGCAGCACCTCCAGCGGAATCACGCGATCGCCGTAGCCGCGCTCGAGCTCATCGATGGCGGCATGAAAGCGATCGGAGAAGGGATCAAGGTAGCGGGAGAACACCGCCTGGATCAGCGCCTTCTTGGAGCCGAAGTGGTAGTTGACGGCGGCCAGGTTGACCTTGGCCTTGCCGGTAATGTTGCGCAGCGACGTTTCCGCGAAGCCGCGTTCGGCGAAAAGCACCTCGGCGGTGTCCAGGATGCGCGTCACGGTATCGGTCTGGGCCATTCGCGGGCTCCGTCCAGTCTTGTCAAGGGCAGTTGGAAACAATTGTTTGAATACTGGCTTGAGTGTAAGGGAGCCGCCCTTCTCGCACAATCAACCCTGGCTCCACCCTGTTTCAAACGAATGCATCAGGTGGCGGCCCACTACACCAGTGCCCTGGCACACTATTCCTGGCCTTTCGCGGTTTTACTGGATGTACATCCATACTGTACACTTCACCAAGGGCGAGCATTGACGCCCCCAGCACTGGCAAGCGTCGGCAGCAAGCCGCCGCCAAGCCACCCTGTTCCATCGCCGCCCGTGGGAGGCCGCATGACACGTCCCCTGACCCCTCGCCAGCAAAACGTCTATGACTTTATCGTCAAGACCATGAACGAGCTGGGGTACCCGCCCACCCGCGCGGAAATTTCACGCGCCCTGGGCTTTCGCTCCCCCAATGCTGCCGAAGAACACCTGCGGGCGCTCGAGCGCAAGGGCGCGATTCGCGTGATTCGCGGCACCTCTCGCGGCATCCGCCTGCCGGCCCAGGAGGCCGACTCCGGCGCCGCCAACGAGTCGCCCCAGGAAGCCAGCCCCTCGCAGGGCCTGCCGATCATCGGCGAGGTCGCCGCCGGCAGCCCGATCCTCGCCGCCGAGCACATCGACCGCTACTGCCCGCTGCCGCCGGACTACTTCACCCCCCGCGCAGACTATCTTCTGCGCGTGCGCGGGCTGTCGATGAAGGACGTCGGCATCCTCGAGGGTGACCTGCTGGCGGTGCATCGCACCGAGCGCATCCGCAACGGCCAGATCGTGGTAGCACGCCTGGAGGATGAGGTCACGGTCAAGCGCTTCCAGCGTGACGGCCATCAGGTCACCCTGGAGGCCGAGAACCCCGACTTCGCGCCCATCACCCTGGACCTGCGTCGCGACAGCCTGGATATCGAGGGTGTCGGGGTTGGGGTCATTCGCGGTGGCAACGGCCAGGCCCTGGGCTAGTCGCCTTTTCACCGACGTCGTGCCAGCGCCTGCCCACCCATGCCAGCACCCGTACGCAAGATTCTGCATGCCGACTGCGACTGCTTCTACGCCGCGGTCGAGATGCGCGACAACCCTGCCCTGCGGGACATTCCGCTGGCGGTGGGCGGCGCGCGCGAGGGCCGCGGCGTCATCACCACCTGCAACTATCCGGCGCGCAAGTTCGGCATCCATTCGGCGATGCCGACCGCCCGCGCGCTGCGCCTGTGCCCGGAACTGACGCTGGTTGCGCCGGACTTCGACAAGTACCGCGAGGTGTCGAGGCAGATTCAGGCGATCTTCCATGAGCTGACGCCACTGGTCGAACCGCTGTCGCTGGACGAGGCCTATCTGGACGTCAGCGATGTCGAGGGGTTCAAGGGCAGCGCCACCTGGATGGCCCGCTGGCTGAAGGAGGAATGTCTGGCGCGCACCGGCATCACGGTGTCGGTGGGGGCGGCACCGTCCAAGTTCCTGGCCAAGATCGCCAGCGACTGGGACAAGCCGGATGGGCTGACGGTGATACCACCCGACCAGGTAGAAAGCTTCGTGCTGGCCCTGCCGGTGCGCAAGCTTCACGGCGTGGGACCCGCCACCGGCGCCCGCCTGGACGCGCTGGGCATCACCACCTGCGAGGAGCTGCGCGAACAGCCCATCGACAAGCTGCTGGACGAGTTCGGCAAATTCGGGCGACGCCTCTATGAACTCGCCCGCGGCATCGACGAGCGTCCGGTCAAGGTGGAGCGCGAACGCAAGTCGATCAGCGTCGAAAGCACCTACGGCCGGGACCTG
The DNA here is from genome assembly GCF_030733595.1 of Halomonas sp. MMSF_3323. Classification (NCBI taxonomy): domain Bacteria; kingdom Pseudomonadati; phylum Pseudomonadota; class Gammaproteobacteria; order Oceanospirillales; family Halomonadaceae; genus Halomonas; species Halomonas sp. MMSF_3323. Next base: position 69,803 of record NZ_JASHIT010000003.1, read on the forward strand.
CCGGATCTGGCCGCGGCCCAGCAGGCGCTGGTCACCCTCTGCGAGAAGTTGAAGGCGCGCATCGACCGCAATGGTCGCCCGCCCCTGGCCGGTGTGTTCGTCAAGGTGCGCTTTGACGACTTCACCACCACCACCCTGGAGTCGAAGGGCCTGGAGCCGGATCTCGCCAGCTACCGCCAACTGCTCGACCAGGCCTGGCAACGCGCCCACCGCCCCGTGCGCCTGCTGGGCGTCGGCGTGCGCCTGGTGCCACAGGAAGCCAGGCAACAGCTGTCATTACCGTTTTGACGTCTGAGAACCCAACGCCACAGGCATGCCAAGCAGGTAACGTCTCAGCACACGGTGTTCCTCGGGTGTCATCGAATCGGGCCACAGCCAGTGGGTGTGCCCCTGCCAACGCAGGGAGATCAGCCTGGCGCCGACGCTTTCGCAGGTCAGCTCGATCTCGCGCCAGTCAGCGTCATCCGAATAAAGCCTCACGGATTTGCCCGCAGATGACGCCAACGGACACCACTGCCAACGCCCAGGTACCGGGGCCTTGGGCTTGCCCCACCAGCGCATAAGCGCCTGACTCAGGGCGCGCAGAAGGCGTCGCTGCCGACGCTGCCATACGGAAAGGCCCACCTCTTCGGTTTGCTCATCATCCACGGCGCCCAGCGTTGCCCCAGCTGTCGCTGCTGGCTCACTCTCGACCAGGCACCTTAGCTGACCCTGAAGCGGATGGCGGTGGGCGTGAATCAGTCTGCTGCAGAGAGCTGCGGTGAGCACAGCTCCTACCGGCGAGGGAGTGGCGCCGGCGACGACCAGCGCGATGGTCGCCACCAGCGCCCCCTGGAAGAGATGCTGCTGCTCAGAGGCCCCGATTGTGACCGTGACCGCTGGTCTCGGCATAGTCCACGATCATCTGCACGATACGGCGACGGCTGGGCTCTTCCGGCCACTCGCGACGCATCAACCACATGAACAGGTCCTGGTCCTCTTCGGTGATCAGCTGGCGATAGGCGGCCTGATCGGCCTCGTCGAGTTCATCGTAGCAATGCTCGAGAAACGGCAGCAGCAAGAGGTCCAGCTCCCACATGCCACGGCGGGAGTGCCAGTGCAGTCGCTTGCGCTCGGCCTCGAGGCGGGAGGCCACGGAAGACGGTTGATCCAAGGGGAACCTCGTCAGGGATGGAATGTGTGGCCTCAGTATACCGCAGCACGATCCGCCAGGCAGCCGCCGGCGTATCCCGAAGGTGACCCGGCGCAAGATCATTGCCACGAATGTAGTGCGTTGTTTTCTCAAGACTTGAAAAGTATGCTATCTAAAAACAAGAGGCTGTGACGGATACGGCCTTCGCCACTGGCTTGGCCAGCGCTCAACACCCAGGTGGGACTCACGGAGACAACCGATGACAAAGTCCGAACTGATAGAGCAGATCTCCATGCGGCAGCCGGAGCTGTCGATCAAGGACGTCGAGGCCGCGGTGCGCCTCATTCTGGATGACATCACCGATACCCTCGCCGATGGTGGGCGGGTCGAGATACGGGGTTTTGGCAGTTTCTCTCTGCACTATCGGGAGCCCCGGGTCGGCCGCAACCCCAAGACAGGTGAAGCGGTGGAGCTGGAAGGCAAGTTCGTGCCACACTTCAAGCCCGGAAAGGAGTTGCGCGAACAAGTCGACGCCAGCCGTGCGCTGGGCTACTGAGTTCGCTGACAACCGCTCTCTCCGTTCTCTTTGTCTCACTATGGGAAGTCACACATGCGTTGGCTAAAAGGCCTGATCATGGCCATCATTCTGCTGGCGGTACTGGTCATCGGTATCCTGTTTGCGACCAACAACCAACAGGCCCTGCCGCTGAACCTCATCTGGTTCGAATTGCCCGAGGCCTCCCTGTCGGTGTGGCTGCTGGCCTCCCTGGCTGTCGGTGTGCTGCTTGGCATGCTGGCGATGAGCGGCGTCTACATTCGGCTGCGCGCCCTGCTGACTCGCGCCCAACGCCACAACCAGCAGCAGCGCAAGGAACTCGATCGTCTTCGCGTGCAGGAGATGAAGGAACTTCCCTGAATGCCCGATCTTCTGCTGCTGGGCCTGCTGGTCGTCGCCCTCGCCATTGGCTGGGCGCTCGGCCGGCGGGAGAGTCGACAGCAAGAACGCCCCGCCCCAAGTCTTCACCGCGACTACTTTGTCGGTCTGAACTACCTGCTCAACGATCAGCAGGACCGGGCCATCGAGACCTTCATCTCTGCGTTGGAGGTCAACAGCGATACCATCGAGACTCACGTCACCCTGGGGAACCTATTTCGCTCTCGCGGTGAGGCCGACCGCGCCGTCAAGATTCACCAGAACCTGCTCGCACGTCCTTTCCTGGACGGCCTCCAGGGAGCCTGGGTTCAGCTCGAGCTGTCCCGGGACTTTCTGCAGCTGGGTCTGCACGATCGCGCCGAACGGCTGCTGAAGGGGCTGGTCAAGGAAGAAACCCACGCCGAAGTACGCCACCATGCCAAGCGGCTGCTGGTGGACCTGTTCGAGCGCGAGGGTGAATGGCAGCAGGCGATCGACGAGGCCGTCCCCCAGCTGACCCGACGCCATGATGACCTGCGTCGGGCCGCCGCCCACTGGCACTGCGAACTGGCCGCAGAGGCGCGAGCATCCAACAGCCACGGCATCGCCAGAAAGCACCTGAAGCAGGCGCTTTCCATCGACGAACGCTGCATCCGTGCCAACCTGATCCAGGCCGAGCTGTGCCACGACACCGGCCAGTACCGCCAGGCGCTCAAGCATCTGGATCGCATTCCCCAGCAGGACGCCGACTTTATCCCGACGCTGCTTGAGCCGCTGGAACGCACCTATCAGCTTCTTGACGACGCAGAGGGACTGATCGCGCACCTGCACCGGCTGCTGGAGCTGAATCCCTGCACCAGCGTAATGCTGCTGTTGGCGCAGACGCTGCGCCAGGTGCGAGGGAGTGATGAGGAGGCGATAGCGCTGATCACCGAACAGCTCAGGAAGGAGCCGAGCCTTGGTGGGGTGGACTACCTGATGGGGCTGTACCAGCGTAGCGAGGCAAGCGAAGGCGATCCCCGTTTCGACCTGCTGCGCCAGCACACCCAGCCGCTGATCAAAGCGCTCCCCCGCCACCGCTGCCGGCGCTGCGGCTTCTCAGGTGAACACCTGCACTGGCAGTGCCCCAGATGCAGGAATTGGGGCACCACCAAACCCATCACCGGTATAGAGGGAGAGTAGCGGTCAGCTCTCCCTCAACTCCTTCTCGATTGCCTCTAACGCCGTCATCGGGTCTTCTGCCTGAGTGACAGGTCTTCCCACCACCAGGTGCGTGCTACCGGCGTCCATGGCCTCGCGCGGGGTCATGATTCGGCGCTGATCGCCGGCCTGGGCAAAGCTCGGGCGAATACCCGGGGTGACCTTGAGGAAGTCTTCGCCACAGGCTGCCTTGAGACGCGCCGACTCCTGCGCCGAGCACACCACACCATCCATCCCGCTGGCCTTGGCCAGTCGCGCCAGGTCCTCCACCTGCTCGTCCAGGGCTACCGAAACATTAGTAGCTGCAAGTTCCTCGGCGGTCATGCTGGTCAGCACCGTCACCGCGATCAGGCGGGTCGCAAGGCCCTCTCTATCGAGCCGTTCGCGCGCCGCTTCCATCATGCGGGCGCCGCCGCTGGCATGAACATTGACCATCCACACGCCTTGCTCTGCCGCCGCCTGAACGGCAGCCGCCACGGTATTGGGAATATCGTGAAACTTGAGGTCGAGAAAGACCTCGAAACCCCGGCCATGCAGCGCTTCGAGCACATTGGGGCCGCTGCGGGTGAACAGCTCCTTGCCAACCTTGAGACGACAGCGCTCGGGGTCCAGTCGGTCCGCCATGCACAGCGCGGCGTCCAGGGAGGGATAATCGAGTGCGATGATCAAGGGCGATGAGGTAGTCACGGAGGCCTCCGGCACAGTGGAATCGAAGGGCGCACCTGCGGCCTGCATGACGTGAGCCAAGCCGGCCCGGTCACGAGACACAGGACCCGGAGCGCCAAAACGCCGCAGTATATCAGCCCAAGCGACTTCCGCGCGGCCCTATGGCTTCATCTGAATATCTAATTCCACTGATATTTTTATAAGTAATTTCTTATAACTGGATTCGTCGCTCGGCGCCTAAGGTGAAAGTCGAGACCCAACGGCATCACGTCGAACGGACTCGAAGGCGCAAGCCCCCTACGTCATGAAGACGACTTTCAACACCAAGGAGATGTCCGATGCAGACCCACAACGCACAACAGGCTGTTCGCCATCCATCGATGAACGACAACTCGAGCACCCTTTCCGCAAGCAAGCGGTCCAGGTTATGGACTATCGCACTACTGGCACTGACCTGGATGTTGCTGGCACAGCCAGTCATGGCCGAAGAGCAGCTGAGTATCGAGCCGATCAACATCAACGAGGCCAGCGTCGAGTTGCTGGCGGAACTCCCCGGCATCGGCCCAGGCAAGGCTCAGGCCATCGTCGAAGACCGCCAGGCCAATGGCCCCTTCACCACCATCGAGGACCTGACTCGAGTAAAGGGCATCGGTGACGCCACCGTCGCTCGGCTCAAGGATGAAATCAGCCTGCGCTAGACACCGGCTGCAACCTAGCCCTCCGCCGCGCTGTGCGGCGGAGGGCTTGTGGGGGTGAGGAATAATCAACACTTCAGGCAACGGGATTTCTGTTAGCAACCAACAGGCCATGATAGACCATCAGCTGGAGCGCTCGATTTGCTCTCGCAGTTCGCTGACCAGTTCTATCGAAATCTCGGCCACTTGCGCGATCGTCTGATCATCCAGCGAAGTCTGCTGAATCATATTGCGGGCTACGTCTAGCTTGCCTTCTTCGCGCCCTTCCTGACGCCCTTCCTGACGCCCTTCCTGACGCCCTTCCTGACGCCCTTCCTGACGACCTTCCTCGCGACCTTCCTCGCGACCTTCCTCGCGACCTTCCCGACGGCCCTCCGCCAGCCCCTGCTGCTTCCACTGCTCAGGCCACCGCTTGGCTCTTTCTGCCAGCATATTGTGCACCTCGCTCAATTCATTCAGGGCCTGCCATCCGCCCTGTTCCTCATTTGACACCCAGTTTGGCAATAGTACTCGCTTGATCCAGATGACGAAGTGTCGACGCAAATCTGCCTGCTCTGGTGTCTGCAACCATTTCACCAGCAACCCGATCAGCTCAACCGCATCTGCGGGACTCCGGTGATGCTCCAGCTGGAAGATGGCCGACACCACATTACGCGCTTCGCTGGAGAACTGCTGGTCGGCAACGAGGGCACCTTCATCCAATAGCAGAAAGGACAGATCCGGTCGGTATTGCGCCAGGCTGCCAGGCCCTGCCTGAATGAGATCCCGAACGTTGACAGGCGCGCTCCAGCGACGCTCTCCATTATAGAGCACGATAGGCAACACCGGCGGTAGCTTGCCCGACCGAGTCAGCTGTTTCTGCTTGACCAGATCCTGGTAGAGCAACCCGACGTACGTCATGGTGCGAAGCGCCATGAAACGATCCACCGTGCTCTGAAATTCCAGCAACAGGTACACGTAGCACCACTCATCACCGAAGCGCGCGCGCCAGATGACGTCGTTTTCGCGATCACGCAGGTCATCAGTGACGAAGCTGCCACTGACCCGCTCCAGCGAGTCGAGGTCCAGCTTCTCGATCCAGTCTTCACCGATAAAGCCGGTCAGCAGGTCTCGGATCACCCTCGGCTCGCTGAATAGCAACTTGTAGCTTTGGTCATGCTGGTTTTTCATGGCGTGCCCGGCCAGGCGGCCGGCCTCTTCCCTTGGCTGGACCTAGCCCTAGACCTAGAGCCGCAGCCCCCCGTCCACCTCCATGACACGGGCGGTGAAGTAGTCGTTGTCAAAGATGAAGGCAACGCTCTCGGCGATGTCGGCAGGGGCGCCAAGGCGGCGCAGGGGCACGCCTGCGGTCAGTTTTTCGAGCATGTCGTCACGCATGGAGGCGGTCATCTCGGTCTCGATGAAGCCAGGTGCCACCGCGCCCACGCGAATACCATGACGGGCCAGCTCCTTGCCCCAGGTGACGGTCAGAGCGGCAACGCCGGCCTTGGCCGCGGCATAGTTGCTCTGGCCCATGTTGCCAGCGCGCGAGATGCTCGAGATATTGACGATGACACCCCGACGATCATCCTCGATCATGGCCGTGGCGGCGGCACGCCCGCACAGGAATACACCGGTCAGATTGACATCGATGACCGCCTGCCACTCGTCCAGTCCCAGCGTCTTTTCGACCTTGCCGTCGCGCGCCTTGACCAGCAGGCCGTCACGCAGGATACCGGCGTTGTTGACCAGACCGTCGAGCGGCCCCATGTGCTCGCGAATGTCCGCAAAGGCTTCAGTGACAGAGGCCTCGTCTGCCACGTTAGCCACGAAGGCTCTGGCGGTGATGCCGGCATCGAACAGACCATTGACAGCCTGGTCCAGCTGGTCGTTGTCGGTATCGATGAGCGCGACCCGCGCTCCACGGCGTCCCAGATGGTGCGCCATGGCCAGGCCGAGTCCACGGGCTCCGCCGGTGATGGCGATCAGGGCATCGTTGAGTTGCATGCGGTATCCCCTTGCAAGACGCGTCATACACGCGCGTATTCAGATGGTTTTTTGGTAAGGCGCCAAGGCGTGACAGGCCGCACCTGCCGCCAGGCGAAACGGCCGCGCGATACATCCAAGCACCACACATGAGCCCACTAACCATTGGTGCACCGCATCATGACAACCTTTCAAAACCCCCGCCACTCTTCCTTGGTCTAGCGCAAGCCTGCGCAACCCCCTGCGACCGAATCGGGCAAAAAAAGAAGATCTTTGCCACGCCGAGCGGCTGAAACCGTAAGCACGACTGCGCGAGTGGCCGCGCCAGAGTCGGCAAGGCGCTGCCAGCAAATGAAAGCCGCCGCCAGCAGCAAAAGGAAGGCGCCACCAGCAAAACAAAGCCACTGCCAGCAAAAGCCACAGCAACGCTTGAACTCCGAGGTGGCCACCCCCATCTTGAACGGAGATCACAACGCGGAGCTGACATGCCCTTTCTTCTTATCTTCACCATCTTCGCCCTGCTCGACTTCGCTGTACTCTTTTCGGTGGGTAGCGAAATCGGTCTGCTGTCCACCCTGGCGCTGGTGCTGGCCACCGGTTTTATCGGTCTGCACCTGATCCGTCGCGAAGGCGTGGCCACCTTCGCACGCGCTCAGGAGCGTATGTCGCGCGGCGAGATCCCCTCCTCGGAGCTGATGACCGGTGCCGCGCTGATCTTCGGTGGCGCCCTGCTGATGGCGCCGGGTTTTCTGTCTGACGCACTCGGCTTCATGTGCCTGATTCCCAACGCTCGCCGCCTGCTGGGCAAGGCGCTGGCCAAGGTCGGGGTGCGCATGAAGGGCTTCCAGATGGGCGGCACCCATTTCGGCGGTACCGAGGAAGGGGGCTTTGCGGGCCCGAAGGCCAATGCCGATGGATGGGACGAGGCTTCCGGCCGCCGCCGGGATGACACCAGCTGGCGCGAAAGGTCGGCCGGGGATGAAGAACCGCTGGAGGGCGAATTTATCAGCAAGGATGAGCGACGCCGCTAGGGCTTGTCGCATCATCACCTTGTCCCTCGCATCGGCACCCTTCGGGGTGCCGATGCCGTTTCATGGGCCCCGTCAGCCTTGGATGCAAGAAGACAAAAAAATTTTCATCCAAGCCCTTGAAAGCCCCCACTCCAGCCCCACTTACCAGAGCAGCACCAAGCTTCGGTGAGGGAGCACGCTCCCCCGCCATTGACAGGAGGGCCGACAAGGGCCTGCCACTTCATCGGCAGCCCGGCAATGACCTCCAGCTCTCGCCGAGTCGCAGGGCGTCACGACGAGAGTGAACAATGAACCGCCGGGGTGGATGCCCCGGCCTTGCAAAACCATCAGGAGAACGTGAGCAATGAACATCCGTCCCTTGCACGATCGCGTCGTCATCCGTCGCGTTGAGGAAGAGCAGAAGACCGCAGGCGGCATCGTGCTTCCGGGCAACGCCCAGGAAAAACCGACTCGTGGCGAAGTTCTCGCCGTCGGTAACGGCCGGATTCTCGAGAGCGGCGACGTGCGTCCTCTGGACGTCAAGGTCGGCGACACCGTGATCTTCAAGGATGGCTTCGGCGTCGAAAAGCAGAAGATCGACGGCGAGGAAGTCCTGATCATGAGCGAGTCCGACATCCTGGCGGTCGTCGAGGGCTAAGCCCTGCCCCGTAGACTCACTCGTTTCAACGTTCACTTTTGACGCTTAGATTCTAAGGAAGTACAGAAAATGGCAGCGAAACAAGTCAAGTTCTCTGATGATGCCCGCAAGCGCATGGCGCGTGGTGTCGATGTCCTGGCCAATGCCGTCAAGGCTACCCTGGGCCCGAAAGGTCGCAACGTGGTGCTGGAGAAGTCCTTCGGCGCGCCGACCGTGACCAAGGACGGCGTCAGCGTCGCCAAGGAAATCGAACTGAAGGATCGGTTCGAAAACATGGGCGCGCAGATGGTCAAGGAAGTGGCTTCCAAGACTTCCGACGTGGCCGGTGACGGTACCACCACCGCTACCGTGCTGGCCCAGGCCATCGTCGCCGAAGGCCTGAAGGGCGTGACCGCCGGCATGAACCCGATGGACCTCAAGCGCGGCATCGACCAGGCCGTCATCGCTGCGGTCAAGGAAATCCAGGCTCTGTCCGTGCCCTGCACCGACTCCAAGGCCATCGCCCAGGTCGGCACCATCTCCGCCAACGGCGACTCGCGCATCGGCGAGATCATCGCCGAGGCGATGGAGAAGGTCGGCAAGGAAGGCGTCATCACTGTCGATGAAGGCCGTGGCTTCGAAGACGAGCTGGACGTGGTCGAGGGCATGCAGTTCGACCGCGGCTACCTGAGCCCGTACTTCGTCACCAACCAAGACACCATGGCCGTGGAACTGGAAGATCCGTTCATCCTGCTGGTGGACAAGAAGATCTCCAACATCCGCGAACTGCTGCCGACCCTGGAAGCCGTCGCCAAGGCTGGCAAGCCGCTGGTGATCATCGCCGAAGACATCGAAGGCGAAGCGCTGGCTACTCTGGTGGTCAACACCATGCGTGGCATCGTCAAGGTCGCCGCCGCCAAGGCGCCTGGCTTCGGTGATCGCCGCAAGGCCATGCTGCAGGACATCGCGATCCTGACCAACGGCACCGTGATCTCCGAGGAAGTGGGTCTGAACCTCGAGCAGGCCACCCTGGACCACCTGGGCACCGCCAAGCGCGTGACCATGTCCAAGGAAAACACCACCATCATCGATGGTGCCGGCAACGATGGTGACATCGAAGCACGCGTCAACCAGATCCGCGCCCAGATCGAAGAGACTTCCTCCGACTACGATCGCGAGAAGCTCCAGGAGCGTGTCGCCAAGCTGGCCGGCGGTGTTGCCGTCATCCGCGTCGGTGCCGCTACCGAAGTCGAGATGAAGGAGAAGAAGGCCCGCGTCGAGGACGCCCTGCACTCTACCCGCGCCGCGGTCGAGGAAGGTGTCGTGCCTGGCGGTGGTACTGCCCTGATCCGCATCCTGACCAAGATCGCTGGCCTCAAGGGTGACAACGAAGACCAGACTCACGGTATCGCCATCGCCCTGCGCGCCATGGAAGCACCGCTGCGTCAGATCGTCACCAACGCCGGCCAGGAAGCCTCCGTCATCGTCAACCGCATCAAGGATGGCGAAGGCAACTTCGGCTACAACGCCCAGACCGGCGAGTACGGCGACCTGTTCGAAATGGGTGTGCTGGACCCGGCCAAGGTGACTCGCAGCGCGCTGCAGTCCGCTGGCTCCGTTGCTGGCCTGCTGATCACCACCGAAGCCATGATCGCCGACGATCCGGACGAGAAGGACGCTGCTCCGGACATGGGCGGCATGGGTGGAATGGGCGGCATGGGCGGCATGATGTAACGCCTGCCCCGGGCAGCTCCGGCTGCCCGACCCGCGCACCCCAAGCGCACAAAGCCCTGCCTGATGGCAGGGCTTTTTTGTTCTTCACCATTCATCGAGCCGCCTCATCCAGAGGTTGAGGACTTTTCAATTTATTCCCGCCCCCGGGACATGATTCACTATCGGCTGGATCAACTTGCAGGCAACATCATGGATTTGACGCTACTGGACGGCGGCATGGGGCGCGAGCTCAAGCGCATCGGCGCCCCCTTCTCACAGCCCTTGTGGAGCGCCCAGGCGCTGATCGAAGCTCCCGACCGGGTCATCGAGGCCCACCTCAACTTTATCCGGGCCGGCGCCCGAGTGATTACTGCCAACAGCTACGCCTGCGTGCCGTTCCATCTTGGCGAGCGGCGCTATCGGGAAGAGGGGCCGGCACTCGCTTCGCTTGCGGCACGATTGGCAGCGCAAGCGGCAAGCTGCTGGCAGGATGAATCCGTCCAGCCACCGTCGCAAGCCAATGCCCCAGAAGCCTCGCTTAGCGTAGCCGGCTGCCTGCCTCCCGCCCTGGGCAGCTATCGTCCCGATCTGTTCGACCCCTGCCGCGCCAGGGAGATCACCACCGCCCTGTATCATGCGCAGGACCCACACGTGGATCTGTGGCTCGCCGAGACGCTGTCGAGTCTTGCCGAGATCTCGGTCATGCAGGAGGTTCTGGCGGCTTCCGAGAAGCCTCGCTGGTACGCCCTCACCCTGCAGGACGAGGTGTCCGACATCGCACGCCTGCGCTCCGGAGAGTCCGTTGCCGAGGCGACCCAACAGCTATGTCAGGGCGGCGCCGACGCCATCCTGTTCAACTGCTCGATTCCGGAGGTCATGGCGCAGGCACTGGTCGACGCCGGCGACGCCATGCAACGACTCAAGCTATCGCGCCCGCTGGGCGCCTACGCCAACAGCTTCTCGCCGATCGGCGATGCCCACCGGGCCAACACCACCTTGACGGCAGACCGGGAGCTGACCCCGGCAGGCTACCTGGACTACGCCAAACGCTGGCACTCCCTGGGCGCAAGCCTGATCGGCGGATGCTGCGGCATCCATCCGGCTCATATCGAAACACTAGATGCCTGGAAACAGGCCGCCCATCACTAGGGCTTGTCTGAAAAGTGCCTGCGCTCGGTAATACGGCGTTAAAAATCGGCTGGTGCGCCAGCCCGGTCAAAATGCTCATTTACACCCCGTAAACTGCGCTTTCTCACCGATTTTTGCCTTGTCTAACCTTCGCTCGTCGACTTTTCGGACAGCGCCTAGCAACGAGTTCTGCCGCGCTTCCCCTTCGCTCCGCCCTGTCAGCGGCACGACACCCAAGAGCCCAGACCACGGCTGCGACGTCCTTGATCTTCGTCAGGACGACGCAGCGTGGCGACCTGTACTTTCCCCCTTCCTGATCTACAGCAGCGTCGCGCCGCGTCCACGTCGCTAGGCTGTTCGCCCAGCAGATAGCCCGTGGTTTTCCGCCCTTGAAGGTTGCCCCTGTGGCACACCGATGACTCATCGACCGCCAATTCCTCAACGCTCGATCAGGACTCTCCGATGTCACCCTCTCGGCTACTACTTCTCGGCCCCATCGCCTTGTTGCTTCCCGGGGGCTTTACTCTGTTACGTGGGCGTTCCCTGCATGCCGCCCTCGTCTTCCTTGACTGGCTGTCACCGCTGGTCGCATCAGCACTGGGGCTGATAAGCCTGGTCGTCGCCCGCCTGGCGGAGTCTTTCAATCTTGTTACCCATGGCCTGGTCCACAGCATGCATCTGGCACTGTGGAGGCCGCAGCGATGACCGATCACGACAGCCAACTTCCCGCGCTTTCCTATCGGCGCGATGATGAGATAGACCTGCGCGACATCGCCCTGATGTTGCTTGACGGATCGAAGTGGATCCTTGGCAGCGTGGCCACCGCCGTGGTGCTGGCCCTGGTGTTTGTCGCCATAGCCCCGCAAAGCTTCCGTGCGTCAACCAGTTACACGCCCTCGTCGGAAGGATTGCGTCTTCTCAACGAGATGCCCGACATCGACTACTCGGCAGCCTCCACTCAGACAGAACTGGAACTTAAGCTCGGTAGCTTCGGCAACCTGCGCGACTTCATCGACGACCATCCCGAGTGGCAGTCCATCGCCCAGTCGGAGGCCGACGGACAGGACGTGACACTGGATGAGCATCTGCGCCTTCACTACTTCGACAAGCTAACGATCACACGTCCCGGCAAAGACGGGACAGGTCCGCACCAGTTGAGCCTTGTGTATCCAGAGTCGCTGCAGGGGGCTGCTCTACTCAATGACTATCTGGCATGGACGGAGAGGCAATATGCCCAGGTTCTGGCGCAGCGCGCCGAACACTCACTGGAAACGGCGCTGGCACGCAATAGTGAAGAGATGCAGGCACATCTGAAAGCCTACCGGGACAGCGTGAGCGTCGAGATCACACGGCTGCAAGAGCAACATGACGTTCAGCTTGCCGAACTCGATGACCAGCTTCAGGCCGAAAAGAATGCCGAGCGCAAGTCTCGCCAGGAGCGCATTCGCACTCTGACCCAGGCTGAGGCCATCGCACAGAGGCTCGGCATCACCCAGCCCACCTCACCGCCGGCGTTCGGAGAGAACGGACAAACCCAAGTTAGCCACGGTGACAGCGGCAACGCGACAAACCTGCCGCTCTACTTCATGGGCACCCAGGCACTGGCCGCAGAAAAAGAGGTCGTCGAACAAAGCCTGGAGCAGGAAGCCAGCACGCCTGCCATCCGCGAAATCGAGAAAGAGCTCGCGCAATTGCGTCATCAGCGCCAAATCGAAGCGTTGCAGCAACGATCCGACGACTCGTCGTTTGTCGACGCCTACAATCAGTTGAACCAGGAAAATACCCTGCTGCGGGCCAACCGCGTCACCGCCGACGATATCGACATCATCGAGGTGGTCAACCTGGCCTATCGTCCGAACCGTCCAGAAGGCCCGGGCAAGGCCCTGGTGCTGGCACTTGCCGTGATACTGGGGAGCATGCTGGGCGTCATGCTGGTGATGTGTGTATCGTTCGGCCGAAGCCTCAAGCGCTACAGGGCCCAGCGGGCGTGATCTTGCCAACCCGACCTGGGAGCGCCAGAGCTGCACCCCTTGCCACGATCCGCTGGCTCTCCCACGCCATCCCGTAATACGTCCTCCAGCACTAGCCCCGAGTCAGCTCATGGCCTGACTCGGGGAAGCGCCTCGTCCCTACCCACCTTGCCTGTCACGCTCATTGGTTGAATTCAGGAGCCAAAGGGAACAACGGATCACTCCTTGCACCATTGACCGTGCTGGACATCACCCCGGCTTGACCCACTACCCTTGGTTCCCTGAATAAGTGCGCGCCAACCTGGGCATCATGGCTTATCCTGCATAGCGCCTGCGAACGTCAAGCTGGCATCAAGTGGGAACAATATGCCTAACCCACTCTGGAAACCACGATGCCTCAGCAGCATTCGCGTTGTCAGACCTTGGTTGGTCATGTTTTACAGAGCACTTCGGCGATCAATCGAATTGGCACATAAAAAATCTATTAAACTCATGTCAGCATATAAACGCTATATTTTTAATAAGCCGACCAGTCCATATGCGCATTTCAAGTTAACATAGACTTACATACTTACATTCTCCCTGCTACTTTCAACCACAATATAAAGTGCATATAAGCACTATCCCTTGGCTCACGCAGGGCTGATAAACGCCATGTCAACACTTAAACACCTGGTGGCATCCCCCATGATGCTGCTGCTTCCGGGCGCTCTGGCGTTCAGCGAACGACGCTATATCTCGGCGGCCATCATGCTCGCCGCGGCACTTGCGCCCATCTTCCTGCTGTATCTGGACCTGGTCGATACCTCTCATTTTCTTCTTGCGGAAGTGTCTGTCCTGCTCGTTCACCTGCTCGCTCTGACGGCGAGGCTTGCTGTCTGGAATCCTCACGCATGAACTCTTTCAACCATCAAGCCGTCGATCAACCTGAGCATCCTTCCTCTGACGAGATTGACCTGCGAGACATTGCCATCATGCTGATCAACGGATGGCGCTGGATCGCCGTCAGCATGGCAACCTGCCTCGCACTGGCGACGCTCTATCTGGTGGCATCCACACCGTCATACCATTCTTCGCTCGCCTACACCGAGACCAGTGATGGTCTCAATGTGATCAACCGCATTCCGGGGATTGCCATCACTCCCCAGCAGGCCGTTTCCGAACTGGAGATCCGCCTGGGGAGTTACGAGCGCTTCCGCGGCTTCCTCGACCAGCACCCCGACTACGCCGACATGCTGATGCAGGATAGCGCTCCGGAACTCGAAGGCACGGTGCTTCGCACGCAGTTCCGAGAGCTGAAGGTAGCGTCTGGCGACCTCGCCTCCGGTAGCCCCGGGGAGGTTAGCTTCTCCTATCGTGAAGATATCGACGGCGCTGCATTGCTGAACCATTACTTCCAGTGGTCGCAGCGGCAGTACACCGAAGACCTGCTCGCGCGCGTCGATCGTAGCCTGGCCAGCGCCATTTCACGCAATGAGGCAGACATGGAAGCCCACCTGGAGGCCTACGACGCCGAGCTTGACGCGACCGTCACGCGGATGAGCGAGGAGCACTCGATTCGCCGGCTCGAGCTCCAGGATCAGCTTGCCGCCGAACGCGCCGCGGAGCTCGCTTCCCGCGAAGAGCGCATTCGCACCCTGGAAGTAGCAGAAGAGATCGCCGGCATGCTCGGCATCACCAAGCCGACGTCCCCACTATCGTTGGGAGACGCCGATGACGCCGCCCGTATCGTCTACGACAACGTCAGCATCGGCAATGATCTACCACTGTACTTCCTGGGTACCGAAGCCCTGGCGGCCGAGCGTGAGGTATTGAAGCAGGGGCTCGACCAGCCCATCTCCTCGCCGGCCATCCGTCAGATCGAAAAGCAGCTCGAACAGTTGCAGCACCAGCGGCGTATAGAAGCCTTCAATGCCCGCGAGAATGACTCGGCGTTCATTGACGCCTACAACCAGCTACGCCAGGAAAACACTCTGCTGAGGGCCAACCGCATCAACGCCGACGACATCCACGTCGTCGAGGTGGTCAATGTGGCCTATCGCCCAATGCAGCCCGAGGGCCCCGGCAAGGCCCTGGTGATGGCGCTCGCCGTGATCCTCGGGGGCATGCTCGGCGTGATGCTGGTGATGCTGGTGGCGTTCAGCCGCAGCTTAAGGCGGTATCGTTCACAGACAGCCTGATCTTTCCACCACCGTCTCAGGGGCCGCCATCGCGGCCCCTTCGCTTTGGGCGAAAGTGGCGGTATGGTGTCGCTCGTTTTCCCATCGACGGTTGCCGTGCTCCATGACTCAAGCCTTGCCCTTCGCCAATCTGCGCATCGTTCTCGTCCAGACCTACCATCCCGGCAACATCGGCTCCGCCGCTCGCGCGATGAAGACCATGGGCCTGACCGATCTGGTGCTGGTCAATCCACGCGTCTTTCCCGATGAAGAGGCCACCCGCCTGGCCGCAGGTGCGGCAGATGTGGTCGAAAACGCCCGCGTGGTGGAACGTCTCGAGGACGCCATCGATGACTGTGTCAGGGTGGTCGGGGCCAGCGCCAGGCTGAGAAGCCTGCCACTGCCTCACTATGACGAACCGGACGAGATGGCCCAGGCGCTGGTGAAGGACGCGGTGCATGACCCGGTGGCACTGGTCTTCGGCCGCGAGCGCTTCGGCCTGACCAACGACGAAATCCGCCTGTGCTCGCATCAGGTCAGCATTCCGGCCAATCCCGACTACGGCATCCTGAACCTGTCCCAGGCGGTGCAGGTGCTGGCCTACGAGTTGCGCCGGGCGTGGCGCCGACTCCCCTGCTCTGATATCGATGTCGCCGTCGATAGCGATGTCGACAACGTCGCCACTTCGGGGACACCGTCCCGGCTGCGCCAGCCCACCCGCGAGCAGGTCGCCCACTTTCAGGCACATCTGGGCCGGGTGATGCGCGACAGTGGTTTTATTACCCAGCCCCACGCGCGCACCGAGGAACAGCTCCAGGCGCTGTTCGCCCGGGCCACGCCCACGCGCAAGGAACTCTCGCTGCTGCGCGGCCTGCTGTCATCCCTCGAGGCGCACCTGCCCCCTTCCAGCGACGATCGCCAGGACTGACGTCACTACAGCAAAAGGCCCCGCCTGAGCGGGGCCTGGATGGCCATGTCGGGGGTGGCGTCGATCAGCCTTCGATGACGCCACAGGCGACGCGGGCACCGCCACCGCCGAGCTTGGGCTCGTCGGAGTAGTTGTCACCACCGGTGTGAATCATGATGGCGTGGCCTGCCAGGTCCTCCTCGCTGATGCGCGGCGCCAGGGTCGGCAGTGTCGCCTCGCCCTGCTGCCCCACCGCCAGCGCCGGCAGGTCACCCAGGTGGCCGTCACCGTAGGGGCCCTGGTGGGTGCCGGTGTCCTCCGGGTCGAAGTGGCCTCCGGCGGCAGCCGCCGCAACCGTCTCGCCATCCTTCTCGGCCGGCTCGCAGCTCGGGTTCACGTGAACGTGAAGGCCGTGGATGCCGGTATCCAGACCCTCGAGGTCGGGCGTGATCCTGAGACCATGCTCACTATCCTCGAAACTGATGGTGCCGAGGGAGTCGCCAATACCGTCGGTGCTGACGCTGTGCATCTCCACCTCCGTGGCGGCGTGGGCGGCGCCTGTTACCAGCAGGCCTGCCCCCAGCAAGCACGATCCGGCAAATACGCGTGCCTTCAGCATTTTGTCGCTCCTGTCCATGTGTCGATCCTCTCCATCTGTGAACAAGTGTCTTGCTGCGCCCTGGGCTCGATAACTCCTTCATCTTCCCGGGAGCGCCACGACCCACCGGTCGATGAGTCTCCCCCAGCGTGGACCATATCGACGGATCTGCACAACCCGTAGCACTCATGTCTCACTATTGCGGCGGCTCACACGTCGATGTTCGGGCCGGGCCTGGCGCACAAAAAAACGCCCGCGCGAATAGCGCGGGCGTCTGGGCTTTCCGGTGGGCGATCACAGCGTCATCGCCGCCAGCCAGCCAAAGCCGATCAACGGGATGTTGTAGTGCACGAAGGTCGGCACCACGCTGTCCCAGATATGATCATGCTGACGATCCACGTTGAGGCCGGAGGTCGGCCCGAGAGTGGAGTCCGACGCCGGGGAGCCGGCGTCACCCAGGGCGGCGGCGGTGCCGACCAGGGCCACCGTCGCGAGATCGGAGAAGCCGAACTGTACCGCCAGCGGAACGAAGATGGCGGCGATGATCGGGATGGTCGAAAACGACGAGCCGATGCCCAGGGTGATGAACAGCCCCACCAGAAGCATCAAGAGCGCCGCCAGGCCACGGTTGTCGCCGATCACCTCGACGCTGGCGCTGACCAGCGTCTCGATCTCGCCGGTGGCGGTCATCACGGCCGCGAAGCCGGAGGCCGAGATCATGATGAAGCCGATCAGGGCCATCATGCGCATGCCGCTGGTGAACAGATCATCGGCTTCGCGCCAGCGGAAGATGCCGCCCATGGACAACAGCGAAAAGCCCACCAGGCCACCCAGGATCATCGAGCCGGTATAGAGCTGGATGCCGAGCGCAGCGACGATCGCTATCACCGACATGATCAGGCCCAGGGTGTGAGGCTCCTCGATCTCGCTGTGGTCGTGGCCATGGCCGTGGGCCGGCGCATTGCCAAGCTCCACCTCGTCATAGACCCGAGGCTTGCGGTAGGACAGGAACACCGCCACCAGAAGCCCGAGGAACATGCCGGCGACCGGCACGCCCATGGCCATGGGGACCATGGCGCGGTCGATCTCGAGGCCCAGTGCGGCGCCAGCCTCGTTGATGTTGGCCAGCAGGATGTCGTTGAGGAAGATCGCCCCGAAGCCTACCGGCAGCAACATGTAGGGCGCGGTCAGGCCGAAGGTCAGGGTACAGGCGACCGCGCGGCGGTCCATCCTGAGCTGATTCATCACTTTGAGCAGCGGCGGAATCAGGATCGGAATAAAGGCGATGTGGACCGGGATCAGGTTCTGGGAAGAGATCGCCACCAGCAGCACGCTACCGATCAGCAGGTACTTGACCGTGGCCTGACGGGAGGCGCTGGACTCCTGCCCCAGCAGAGTGATCAGGCGGCGTGCCAGCAGGTCCGGCAGGCCCGAGCGAGAGATCGCCACGGCGAAGGCACCGAGGGTGGCGTAGGCCAGCGCCACCTTGGCACCGCCACCGACACCGTCGTTGAAGGCCGCCAGGGTGTCCTCGATGGACAGACCACCGGCCAGGCCGCCCACCAGCGCCCCTACCACCAGGGCCAGCACCACGGAGACCCGCGCCAGCGACAGTCCCACCATCACCAGCACGGCAAGGATTACAGCGTTCATAGACGAATCCAGGTTTAAGTTCGAGAGAGGGTTTGCGCAATCAAGGCTTGTCTGAAAAGCGCCTGCGCTCGCCGGCTTTTCGTGCCAAGCCTGGTGCCTGGCGAGACGGCCTCGACTGCCGTACGTGACGGCGCCTGGGCATTTCGCCGGTAACAGGCGGCGCGAATGGTACCAGAAAAGTCCTGTGGCCGGGATGTCACCAAAGGGTCATGAGGCGGTTATCTGAGTGACACACGCCTGGCCGATACTACCTCTGTGTTCAGGCGACACCGGGCAAGGGACACTGCCCCTCGAGCGTCACGGAGGCGACGGCGCGGGAAGCGCCAAGGGAGCAACACGGGCACAAGGAAGCTGCCCCAGGGAGGAAAGACGGCTAGCTGCGCCACTACTCAAGGGTCGTGGCGCCTTTCTTTGTGGCCATCGTGCAGCCGCCTGGTTGTGTAAACCGACCTAGTCGCTGTCCGTATCGCTGTCTGTGTCGATATCCACTTCGCTATCCGTCGGGACCAGGCTCAGCCAGTCGGCGTAGCGCGCCAGATCATGGCGATCTCCGTTGGTCGCCGGTGACAACCGACCTCGACAGACGTCGCGATACAGCCGCTGCAGTCTTGCCGTCAGGCTATCGGCGGCTATCGGCTCAGCGACCCCGGGTGCCCCGGCACGGGCGCCGATATGGCGACCATCGAGCTCCCGCAACGGCAGTATCTCGGCGGCGGTGCCGGTAACAAAGGCCTCGTCGGCGATGTACAGCTCATCGCGGGTGATGCGGCGCTCCTGCACCTCCACGCCCAACACCTCACGCGCCAATCGGATCACGCTGTCCCGGGTGATCCCCTGCAGGCAGGAGGTGACCTCCGGGGTGTGCAACACCCCGTCTCGATAGAGAAAGACATTGGCCGCGCTGGCCTCGGCCACGTAGCCTTCGGCGTCAAGCATGATCGCCTCGTCAAAGCCCGCCTTCACCGCCGTATTCAATGCCAGCATGCTGTTGACGTAGTGGCCGCTGGTCTTGGCCCGACAGGCGCTGATATTGACGTGATGGCGCGCCCAGGACGAGGTCAGGGCCCTGAGCCCGACGGCAGCGGTCTCGGCGCTGACGTAGGGGCCCAGGTCCCAGGCCACCACCATCACCTGGCAGCTCAGCGCCTTGGCGCGCAGCCCAAGGCCCTCGGGACCGAGAAACACGGTGGGCTTGAGGTAGGCATCGGTCAGTCGGTTGCGGACCAGGCACTGGCTCTGCGCCTGGATCAGCTCTTCATGGCTCCAGGGCACCTCGAGGTCAAGGATATGGGCGCTGTCCAGCAGGCGTCGGGTATGCTCGTGGACCCGAAACAGCCGGGCATTGCCATTGTCGTCACGATAGGCGCGCACCCCCTCGAAGCACCCCATGCCATAGTGCAGCGAGTGGGTCAGCAGATGGGTCGTGGCCTCCCGCCAGGGCAGCCATTCGCCGTTCTTCCAGATCCAGCCGTCGCGCTGGTGCAGTCCACTCATGTGCCTGGCTCCCTGTCCCTGTTCCTGTTTGCGTCGCTGTCCCTGCCACAGACGCAGGCGATAGCCTCTTCAGCCTGGCTGTCGTCGCGGGCCTCGGTGATCTGCCCAGGCCAGTCGCGCCGCCAGCCGTCGATCAGTTCGCGCTGGTGGGGCTGCAGTGCCTGATAGCCCCAGGCAGCGATCTCGTCGTTCTGTGGGTCATCCACGCCGATGTCGCTGTCGGCCAGCGCCTGAATCACGGCATGGCCGCACAGCGGGACATAGCCTTCCGAGTAGCCACCTTCGTGGACGACCACCAGGCGCCCTTCACAACATCGCTGAGCCAGCGCCTTGACCGACTGGGCCATGCGCCCGAAGGCATGGCTATTGAGCAGCATCTTGCCCAGCGGGTCCTTGGCACAGGCGTCATAGCCACAGGCCACCACGACCAGATCCGGCGCGAAGGCCTCGATGGCCGGCAGCACCAGGCGCTCGAACGCATAGTCGTAGGCGCCAAGCCCCGAGCCCGGCGGCAACGGCAGGTTGAGGCAGGACCCCGACGCGCCCTCACCGCCCTGCTCGTCGAAGCCACCGGTCTCGAGCGGATAGTTGCCGGCCTGGTGCAGCGATACCGTCAGCACCTCGGGGTCGTCCCAGAAGGCGCTCTGCTGGCCGTTGCCGTGGTGTACGTCCCAGTCGAGGATCGCCACCCGCCGCACCAGCCCCAGTGCCTTCGCTCGCATCACCGCCACCGGAATATTGCCGAGCAGGCAGAAGCCGCGACCGCGATCGGCTTCGGCGTGGTGCCCCGGTGGACGGCACAGCGCATAGGCGCTGGCGTGGGTGCCACGGGCCACCGCCTCCACCGCTGCGATGGCAAGCCCGGCGGACTGCCGGGCGCTGGCAAGACTGCCCGGGCGATAGGGCGCGGCCTCGCCGGCATCGCCACCCAGGCCCGCATCACCCGCCTCCAGCGCATCAAGGTAGTCTTGCGTGTGGAAGCGCTGCAGGTCCTCGCGGCCGGCCGCCGGCGGCTTCACCACCTCAAGCTCGTCGATCAGCCCGCTGACCTCCAGCAGGTTCTTGAGACGGCGCTTGCTCTCCGGGCTCTCCGAGGCCGGCTGGGGCTGCAGCCAGGGCCCTGGCGCCGAGAACACCCCGATCGCCCCCTGGTCGTGCCAGAAGCAGCGCTCGTGCCAATAGAAACCGGTCGTCTTGCTGTGGCTCATGGGCGACCTCAGGCTTGGGGCAAGGCGGCCACCACCATGATCTCGACCTTCCACTCCGGCCGGGCCAGGCGCGCTTCCACCGCGGCACGCACCGGCGGACGTCCGGGGCTGACCCAGGCGTCCCAGGCGGCATTCATCTCGTCAAATTCGGCCATGTCGGTAACCCACACCTGGGCCGAGATCAGTCGATCCTTGGAGGTCCCGGCCTTGGCCAGCAGTTCGTCGATTCGCGCCAGCACCTGCTCGGTCTGGCCGCGCATGCCTTGGCTGGCGTCCGCCGGTACCTGGCCGGAGAGGTAGACGGTGCCATTGTGCACGGCGATCTGGCTCATGCGGTCGTTGCTGTCGTGAAGGGTCGGGCTCATGGTGTTTTCCTTGTGGGAGATCATCCGCGGGATGATCGTTGGGCTAAGTATTGAGCTGTATCAGGCGTTATCAAGCTATGGTCAGGCGTCGTTGAATCCGCGCAGGAAGGCGGCCAGGTTATGGCTCAAGGCCGCGGTCGGATAGCCGCCCTCCTGCACCAGCACGGTGGGCAGGCCCAGCTCACCGATCTGACGACCGATGGCGACGAAGTCCGGGGTTTCAAGCGTCAGCCCCGCCAGCGGGTCGTCCTTGTGGGCATCGAGTCCCAGCGCCACGACCAGCGCGTCCGGGCTGAAGCTCGCCATGGCGTCGAGCAGTTCATCGAGACCGGCCTGAAAGGCCTCGATACCGCTGCCCAGTGCCAGCGGCACATTGAGGTTGGCGCCGAGTCCAGGACCGATACCGGTCTCGCCGGCACCGCCCCAGTAGTAGGGATAGAAGTCGCTGGGATCGACGTGCAGCGATCCTGTCCAGACGTCGCCACGGTCGTAGAAGATGTCCTGGGTGCCGTTACCGTGGTGGAGGTCGATGTCGAGAATCGCCACCTGGGACACATGCTCGCGCAGCACCGTGGCCGCCAGGGCCGCGTTGTTCAGAAAACAGAAGCCCCCGGCACGATCGGGACCGGCGTGGTGCCCCGGCGGACGACACAGAGCGTAGGCGGTGCCGCCGCCGGCGACGATGCTTTCGGCGGCGGCCTGGGCGGTAGCGGCACTGGCCAGGATGCCTTGAAAGCTGGTCTCGGTCATCGGACAGGCCATGTCGTGCATGTGCCAGCCCACCTGCCCCACCGGATGGCGCGGGTAGTGCTTGCCGCCGCCGCAGGGGTGGACGTTCGGCGCCACGAATTCGGTGGCGTCCGGCAACGCCTGCCAGCGGGCATGGATGGTCTCGAGAAAATCCAGGTAGCGCTCGCTGTGGATCTCCTTGAGACGCTCCCTGAGCGTGGGACTGTCGACCTCGGCCGGCGCGGTCAGGGCCAGGCCGACCTCGGCCAGGCCTTCGCTCAGAAGCTCCGCCCGGCGGGGCCCTTCGGGGGAATCGGTGAGGGCTCCACGCTTCAGGAACTGAGGCGGCGCGTGACGTTCCTGGTCAGGATGGTAGAAAAGTTTCATCTGCATCTGTCTCCGGTGATGACGCTCCGTCACTGCTCACGTCAGTCGAGCAGCGAGGGGATCCATGTCGATAGTGCCGGAAAACCCGCCAGCAACACCACTACCAGGATAAAGGCGGTATAAAACGGCAGCGACGCCAGGATCGCCTTTTCGTAGGGGACCTGGGCGATTCTTGCCGCCGTCATCAACGTCATGCCCACCGGTGGCGTGACGTTGGCGATGTTGAGGGTGACGATCATGACGATGGCGAAGTGCAGTGGATCGAAACCCAGGCTGACCATCGCCGGCACCACCACAGGGCCGATGACCACTAGCGCCGGCAGTACATCCATGACCGTGCCGATGACGATCAGCAACAGGCACACCAGCAAGATCTGCACGAAGGCGACATCGCTCAGGGAGGTGATCAGGCTCGCCGCCTCCCGGGCGACGCCAGAGCGGGTGACAAACCAGCCGAGCACCGCCGAGGTCGCCAGCAGAAAGAACACGACACCGGAAAACTTGACCGTGGTCACGAGCGCCTGGGCCACCTTGGCCAGGGTCAGGTTGCGATAGAACAGCATGCCGATCAGGATCGCGTACACTGCGGCAAAGCCTGAAGCTTCGGTGATGGTGGTCATGCCCGAGAGTATCCCGCCGAGGATGATCAATGGCACCAGCATGGCCGGCAGCGCCGAGAAGAATGCCAGCAGAGCCATCTTCAGCGGTGTCGGCGCCTGCTTGGGGTAGCCCCGCCGCCAGGCCAGCACGATGCTGGTGGCCAGCAGCGCCACGGTCATCAGAATGCCCGGCACGATGCCTCCGGCAAACAGGTCGATGACCGAGACGTCCCGCAGCAGGGTGGCGTACACCACCATCACCACGCTTGGGGGAATGATCGGCCCGATGATCGAGGAACAGGCGGTGATCGCCGCCGCGTATTCGGCGTCGTAGCCCTGCTTCTTCATCTCCGGAATCATGATCTTGCCGATCGCCACGGTATCGGTGATGGCGGCCCCGGTCAGCCCGGCGAAGAACAGCGACACCGTCACGTTGACGTGAGACAGCGCCCCCCTCACCCGACCGAACAGCGCATTGTTGAAGGCGATCAGCTTCTGGGTCAGCCCGCCCTGGTTCATCAACTCGGCGGTAAAGATGAAGTACGGCACGGCGATCAGCATGTAGCCGGAGACACCGGAGAACATGCGATCGGCGATGATCCCCACCAGGCGCTCGCCGCCCAGCTCATAGACCCCGGCAACTCCCGAGATCGCCATGACCACGGCGACCGGGGCGCCGATCGCCAACACCAGGATAAAGGCCAGAATCGCGGCGGTCATGAGCGTGTCTGCCGGGCGACAGCGTCGCCTTGTGGTGAAGAGGGATCGGAGGATTCGACACGGCTGTCGACCGCCTGCTCGGCGTTGCTGCCGGCGCCATTGTCATTGGAATGGATCGCCTGCTCGATCACCGCGTCGCTGTCGATGAAGTGCTCGAGCAGTGCAAAGCCGTGCACCAGATGCAGCGCGATGATGGCGCCGGTCAGCGGCACCGCGAAGGTGGTCCACTTGTAGGAAATCTGAATACTGTCGGACACCATGTAGCTCTGGCGGGCGTTGGAAAAGAAGTCCCAGCCGTAGAACATCATCAGCACCGCCAGCGCGCCGATGACGGCCAGGGTCGCGCCGGCTGCCAGCACCACCAGCGGGCGCGGCAGCAGCTTGACCAGCAGTATCATGGCCACGTGCTCACCGGAATGCAGCGCGATGGTCGAGGAGATGAGCCCGATCCACGGTAGGAACAGGCGGGCCAGGGAATAGGTCCAGCTGAGCGCCCCACCGGTAAACAGGGTGTACAGAAACCCGGTGAACGAAATACCCAGCATGGCCAGGACGCAGCCGACGCAGAACACGATGGCGAGGCGATTGACGCCGTCGCTCAGGCGCTGGAGCCAGGCCTGAAGAGATCGCAGTGATGACATGACAGGAGAACTCGGGCAAGGCGGTGGGCACTGGCGGGGCGGCCTGGCCGCCCCGCCGCGACAATCACTGGCCGTAGCGGCTGTAGGCCTCTTGCGGCAGCGACTGGCGCAGGCCATCGACCTCGGCCAGCAGGTCGTCGATCAAGGCGGCGTCGAGTCCGAAGTCGTCGACGATCCAGCTCTTCCAGGCCGGACGCGCCACCTCGGCCATGCGCTGACGCTCTTCTGCCGGCATCAGGTAGCACTCCTCGAAGATCTCGCAGGACGTCTGCCAGCTGGCGGTCGCCAGCATGCCGGAAGCGCCATGGCTCAGGCTGACCGCCTCACGGGCGGCGTTGGTGATGACCCGCTGGTGCTCCTCGGGCAGCTCCTGAAACCAGCTCTCGCTGACCATCCAGCTGGCGCTGTTGTACACGTGCCCGGTCAGGGTGGTGTAGTCGGTCACCTCGTCCAGGCCGAAGGTGGTGTTGATCACCGGCGCGTTGAACTGACCGTCGGCGAGTCCGGTCTCCAGCGCGGTGATCAGCTCGCCCCACGGCAGCGGTGTGGCGGAGGCACCCAGCGCCTCCATGGTGGCGACGTGGGCCGGGTTTTCCTCGGTGCGGATGTTGAGCCCCTCGAGGTCATCCACGGTCTTGATCAGCCGCTCGTTGTTGGTGAAGGCGACAAAGCCGCCACCATCATCGAAGGTCCCCAGATAGCGCATGTCCGCCTGTTCGATGGCGCCCTGCATGAAGTCGGCGAACCACTCGCCATCGAAGAAGGCCCAGGCCTGGCGCCAGTCATCGAACAGGAAGGGGGCCGTCACCGCCTGATACTCGGGGTAGAACGACGACATCGCGCCGGAGGTCAGAATGGCGGACTGCAGCGCCCTGCCACCGGCCTGGACCTGGGAGCCGGTCTCCACCTCGGAGCCCATCTGGCCGCCACCGAAGATGCTGACGGTGACGTCCCCTTCGGTGCGACTTTCCACCAGCTCCTTGAAGTGGACCAGGGCAGGATAGATGGCGTTGTTGGTCAGGTTCTCGGGGATCAGGGTAGCGATGGCCATCTCGTAGGACTGAGCCTGCGCCTGGGACGCCATCAGCGCCAGCGGCAGCGCCGCGAGCGCCAGCATCGGCGCTCGTCGCCGCTGTCTGGACTGTTGGCGACGGCCACGGCCACGCCGGGCGCCGACCTCGTGGTTGTCGTGCGAGCGGCGATCAGCCGCAATGCGGTCGTCAGTGTGGGCGGAGGCAGGAAGGGAGGTCGAAGACATCGGTAACTCCGGTTGTTGTCATGGTTGTTGTCATTGTTGATGGCGCCGAATCAAGGCCGGCGCCGAGAGACTCCTTTTCAGGCTATGCGCGAAACCCATCGTCAACTTGCCCGAGACTACGAAAACCTTGCCCGGGACTCAGGCAAACCGTGTCGTCGGACACAACGTCACCGCGACGAGAGGAGAAAAGTGACAGGTGGCTGAGCGCGAGAGCGGAGAGAGGCTGAATCGCTGTTTAGAAACCTGTGCGCTCCTGGGAGGGCGCCACCCCATGAACCCTGCGATAAGCTCGGGAAAAACTGCCCTGGTCACGAAAGCCCACCAGCGCCCCAATCTGCCCCAGCGGCAACTCGCTGTGACGGATCAGCGCCTGGGCGTGGCTCAACCGGCGTCGACGAACATAGGCCTGCGGCGTCATCCCGGTGGCCTGGCGAAAGCTGGCGTGGAAGTGACCGGGGCTAAGCGCGCACAAGGACGCCAGGTCATCCACGCGAATGTCGCTGGCCAGGTGCCTATCGATCCAGTCGTCCAGCAGACGAAGATCGAGCCGACCGCTGACGCCCGTCGATCGTGCAGGGGCACAGGTTTCGCTGGAAGCCTCCAGATGGAGATAGAGCGCGCGTAACAGAAGCGCTGCGATATCGTTGCCCAGGGTGGGGAATTGATCCAGTTGCCGCATCAGGCTGTCGGCAAGTCGCTGCAATTCGGGGGGCACCGCAAAGAAACGCGGTCGCTCGAACAGTCGGGCCACGTCGACGTCTGGCAGCCCGAAGACCACCGGCACGTCGAGCACGAAGGTACGATTGTTGCCGTCTCCCAGGTAGTCGTGATGGCAGTTGCCTGGAATCAGGCAACCACGCTCGGCGGTGACCCGTTGCTCCCGCCCCTCAAGGGATAGTTCGGTACTGCCGCAGGTGGGCAGAATCAACTGGTGGTAGCCGTGCACGTGGGAGACGTGCTCGTTGGCCAGGGTCTTGGTCCTGAGATCGATCCGGCTCACGATCGCCTCGCCTGAAGAAGATACCTCTACCATGCCGCTCACCGAACAGCCTGACAAGCCGGGGCGAACGCCCGGCTTCACGCGACCTCAACGCTTGTCGCCTGGGCATCCTTGTGGCGGGGGCATGGCGGCCGTTGTCAGACTCGGCGTCTTCTCAACAGCGACCCTTCTTGGCCTGTCCCGGCGGACAGAAGTCGCCACCGTCATGATCTCGATGGTCGCGATGATCGTCGTCAATGATGATCAGTGGCTCCGGCGAGACCCGTGCGGGGTCATAGCTGCAGCCCACCATCAACACGGCCATCACCAGGAAAACAATCCGCCCAACGGTTCGCATATGCATGACTCCTTCCGTTCAAATTGACACCAGACTAACGCAAAGGTCGCCTTTTCACCGCTGTCGACGCCCTGCAACACCCGGTGTCTGCCAACAGCGACAACTACTCTCTGGATCTGGCGCCCAGAAAAATGCCGCTCCAGGGAAGCGGCATTCACGGGGTGGGCAGTCATGCCCTGTCAGAACAGTTCGTCGGGTTGCTGCTGCGGCAGGCCCTGTAGATCCAGCGGATCGACCACATCGGGCACTTCCTGCGCAGACTCGCCCTGCTCGGCGGCCACGGTGAAGCGCGACGATGGCACCACCTGGTCGGTTTCCTCCGGCGGGACACCGTTGCCTTCGTACATCGGCTTGATACCCTCGATAACAAACATGTTGTCGTTGTAGTCGAGGTTGGATCCGGAATAGTCCTGAAGCACCAGATAGGTATCAGGAATCTCGTTACCTTCATCGTCCAGCGCCTTGAACACGCGAACGTAGTAGCCACGCTCCAGATCCGGCGAATCCGCCGGTGGCTTGCCCTTGCCGGGAGGATTCAACGAGGGATCGGAGGACAGGGTGGCCACCTCGAGGCCGAACAGATCGTTGCCTCCCCAATTGTCGGGAATATCGTCTCGGGTGAAGGTGGCTGCCGGTTGCTGACGATCAAGATAGGTCAACGGCAGAAAGGACTGGTTCTGGTCCGCATCGTGGCGGATCAACTTGATATCCTGGGAGGTATTCTTGAAGGCGTGGAGTCC
This sequence comes from Halomonas sp. MMSF_3323, assembly GCF_030733595.1. NCBI lineage: Bacteria > Pseudomonadati > Pseudomonadota > Gammaproteobacteria > Oceanospirillales > Halomonadaceae > Halomonas > Halomonas sp. MMSF_3323. The sequence goes on from NZ_JASHIT010000003.1 coordinate 97,627, forward strand.
AAAGGCAGCCACACCCGCCCCATGCAGTGCGACTATCTGACTCACCTTGGCTTCATCGACCCCGTCGGCCAGGGTCCAGTAGCGCGACAGCACTTCCTCCTCGCTGACGGCGCGGTAGAAACCGTAGTCATCGAAGGCAGAGCCTCTGGCGCCACCGTCCGTCGGAATACCGCCAATCCGGTTGCCGAATCCGGCCACGTTCCAGACCTCGTCGACGGTCGGTTCCCAGCCGCCCTCATCCTGAGCCTGCCAGAACCCGGCAAGCGTCAACTCCTGGACCGGGGCATCGGCGTCGTTGGTCACCAGCCTCAGACTCCCGAAGAAGCTGCCGTCATCGGCGTTGCTGGCGGGCGGACGATAATTTGCGCGATCGAACAATACATCGATCTCGAGCGATTCCCCCGGTGCCAGTGTCACCCCTTCAAGGGCCGCCGCGTCAGCAAGCACGAAGGGGCCATCCAGTGAGACATCAAGAATGGTCAGCGGGTCGCTGCCATCATTGGAAATGACGGCGGTAGCACTTTCCTTGAAGTCCCGATCCGGGCCACCAAAGTCGTTTTCATCGAGATAGTTGAACAACAGGCGATCACTGAAGTAGTTGACGTCACCACTCTCCAGGTGGGCCACGGCCTCGGCAGTGACGGCGACTGGCGTCACATCCAGGTAGTCGATGCGCTGACTGCACAGATCATCGGACACCATGTGCAGGCGGTACTCGATCCCGGGCTCCAGCTCGACGTAGTAGGACTCTTCACCCGCCGTTCCTGCTCCGGGAAAGGACATCACGGTCAACGGCTTGCCATTGAAACTGAGGGCCAGATCCTCGCCACGCAGCACACCGGCATTCGCCGCCAGATCGAGCCGGTAGAGGCCTCGAGTATCGACCTCGAAGAAGAAGTCAGCGCTTCGCGGGTCGACGCTGAGCGCCGAGATGCCATCCTCAAGCTCGATGCGCACGCCATCGGTGGCGTCGGCTGGCCCGAGAACGGCGGCCCGAATCGCTTCCAACGACTGGTCGGGCACCCACAACAGGTCCATGTCCGGCCCAACCGCCGCCGGCGCGGTCACTACCAGGGTATTGATCCCCGCCTTCAGGCTGACCAGCACGTTATGATAGATCCAGTCAGCGTTATTCTCACTCAGCCCTGCGAAGTCGAGTTCATCCTGGGCGACACCGTTGATACTGAAAGACAGCGGTCGATCCGCCTTGGTCTGAGAAAGGTTGTAGCGGAAACCGATTTCATAGGTTCCCGCTTCTTCGACACGAATCGACCAGGTGATGGTCTGGTCTTGCGTGCCCCTGAAGTCGGCGTAGGCGTTCTCCGAGACGTCGCGCACGTCACCCACTTCGATCACTCGAGGACCGTTGAGCAGTGCATCCTCGGCCTCGTAGATGCCGAAACCGGGCGAAGGCTCGTGCACCACTTCCAGCTGATCCACGTTAGGCCCAGCCCGGGACACCGACTGCAAACGCACCTCGACATCGCCCGGCGTCAGGTTCACCTCGATATCCTGGGTCATCCAGAAACGCCAGCGGTCGGAACCCTCGAGGCTGTCCGGTGCCGGTGGAAAGTCGGCGATACCCACACTCAGGCCATTGACGAAGACCTCGAGAGGTCGATCCGAAAAGCCACCATTGGCATAGCGCACCCGCAGTACGGTGTCACCACCATCACCAGCTTCCAGGGTGAAGCCAAAGGTGATGGCATCGTCCGAGTTCCTGCCGAAATCAGCGTAACCGCCACCGACCCCGTCGTTGTCATCCAGATTGCCGTCATTGCCAAAGCTGCCCGGCTGTAGCCCAGGCACCTCACTGGCGATCCCTTCACGGATGATGATCTCGGCAGCGCCGCCCTCGCTGATGGTGGCGCTGGTGCCGTCGTCAGGGGTGTTGTCCTCGGCCTGGATGGTTGCCAGTATCCTCATCGAGTCAGTGCCAGCCCCTCCGGACGACATGGGTTCGACGGGATCCAGGCGGACCAGCTGACTCTCGCCGGTCCGGCGGTTCAGGGTGACCAGATACAGGCGCCCTGTGGCGGGGTTCTCGATGATATCCAGAGGATCGGTATAGGTGATGACCTTGCCGGCGGCATTCCGAAGAACGTCGTCACCGATGACCTTGCCTTCGGCATTCACCGTGATCCAGCGAATGTCGTCTCCTCCGGAATACTCGGTGATCAGCAGACTGCCCTTGAAGGCATTGCCGAAGGTATCACCGACGTATTCGGTCGCGCCGTTGGCAGAGCGGTTCTCCCCCAGCGAGTAGGCATCGTCGATGCGATAGTTGGGGTCGGGCTCGATGCCTGGATCGTAGGACGTGACCTCGTTGATGTCCTCCAGCCGGGTGGGGTTACCGCCGTTGAGGATGTACTCGTCCTGCAGAGGATTCGGGTGGCCGTAGTAGCCCCCCTGCTCGACCTTGAACAGATAGTCATCCTGCTTGACCACGTTGGTCGCCGATTCGTCGATCAGCGTCGAGGGGTCATCCGGCACGGCACCGCCCGCCGCCGAGCCATTGGTCGGCGTGTACAAGTAGCCATTGGAGTGCCAGACCAGATCGTAGGCGTTGCGGACCCCGGTAGCGAAGATCTTGACCACGGCATCATCGACGAAGGGATCGTAGAAGCTCTCCAGCACGAGGCCATCAGCGTCCTGGACGCTGGCGACACCCTTGTCGTCAAACACCAGAAAGCGCCCTTCCTCCATGGGAATGGGGGCATTTTTCAGGTCATTGTCGACGTCGAGGAAGCGTGTCTGGTCTTCCGGCAGGGGCTCGGTGGTGACATCGAAGCCACCAGCGGGCGGCGAGCGCGTCGGATCCACCTCCAACACCGCCGCAGACAGCAGACGTTCGGGCCTATTGCCCCAGGCACTGTCGCCGTCCCCCATGGCGGTATTGGACCCTTGGGTCAGGTAAAGCAGATGCGAGGGTTCAGTGGGCGAGGCCTCTGCATCAAACGCCGGATTTTCCCGAAACTCGATGCTGTTGGTGACGTGGTCCGCCACCGAGCGGGGAAGTCCGGTCAGGTAGACTTCGGCACTACCGCTGAAGTCGTCTCCCTCGTCCAGGGTAATCTTCAACAAGCGCCCGCTGAAGTCGGGGGTCGAGGTGTCGCGTCCGGACAGCGGGATCGGATAGTTGTCGGTCACCCACAACACCTTTGGATCGGTCGGGTCCACCGCGATGCCGATGATACCCCGCCGATTGTTGAAGGCGTCGGCGTCGGGCTCCATGAAGGGATCCAGGGCCAGCGACAGGGCCTCCCCGGGGCCCAGCGATCCGTCCTCAGGGTCCAGCGCGTAGCGCACGATCTGGCCGCCCATGCTGACCACGTACAGCGCATCACCCCCGGCGCTGACCTCGAGGGAGGTAAAACCGAAGGCTCCGTCGACGGAACCGTTCAACTCCACCGTTCCCTCGAAGGCCACATCACTGGGCAGGATATCCGGTTCCGGCCCGGTAACGAAGGTATTGGTGTACTTCAGGAATTCCCGGGTCGGCAAACTGCTGTCGCTGTTGTCGCCACGATCCTGAAAGCCATCGATCACCAGGCTATAGCTGGTGAAAGGCTTCAGCGTTTCCTTGGGGGAAAGGGTCAGTGAATCGAAACCGCCGGTGGTGTTGATATCAAACGCCACCTCGATGCCGGTGACGGTCTCGAACAACCGTACCGAACCATCGCTCAGGCTCTTCAGGAGTGCGCCTCCTCGGCCCTCGACCACCTGAACGCCGACGAAGATATCGGAGGTGGGATCGACTCCGGTGGGCAGGCTACCGTCTTCCCTGTCCAGATCCACGACAACGGTATTGGTAGCAACACCGGCGATGGCCCGGGCATCGGTAAAGTGCGCATAGTCGAGGCTCGCTGGCTGGTCATCTTCCGTAGTCAGGTCCGGCAGCGGTCGGATCTCCAGATACTGCAGCTTGACGTTCTTGCTGTCGACGTCGAGCGCATCCAGCGTCAGACGACCATCGGTCACCTCAACCACCCGAGTGACCAGATCCGAACGCAGGCCCTCGGTGTCATTGGTCGGCGTCGCATCGATGGAAAAGTCGTCTGGACGCCCTGGGGCAAAGGCATCGGTGAAGGCAACACCCTCCGCATTGACCCCGTAGAAGGCGTCGAAGTTGCCGGAAGCGTCGCCCACCGACAGGGTCACCTCGTAGAAGCCGGGCTCCAGCTCAATTTCCCAGCCTGCATCGACGAAGCCGTCGCGCTCGCTGGTCATCTGGGCAAAGGTCGCCTGGCGCGGGTCCAGGCCGACGAAGCGCTCGGAGCGATCCACCAGGGTAAAAGCACCCTGACTCGCCAGCGACAATGGATCGGTGCCGTTCTCAGTTCCGTCGGCAATGCTTTGCTCGGTGACCCAGCCGTAGCGGTAGGTCTTGCCGTCCACTTCCAGCATCTGTGTTCCAAAGGCCTCGCCGGTGTCCGCGACATAGCCCTCGGGAACGTCGGCCCCCTGTGGCTGGAAGTTGATCTTCAGTGTCGGACGCTCGCCGGGCTCGACGACGAGCGGAGACAGCTTGACCAGGTCAAGGTTGGCCCCCCCTGACGTGAGATTCTCAAGGCGAACAGAATGGGTCCCGGCTTCGAGCTTGAGTTCAAGCGACTCTTCCCGCCAGCGTTGCCAACCATCATCACCAGCCCCGGTGGAAGCAAACTCGAACTCGCCTACCCTGACGCCATCAATGTAGAGCGCCATAGGGCGATCAGCGTTGCCTCCATTGGCGTAGCGGGCGTCCAGTCGGAAATTGCCGCCTTCCTCCACGGTGACTTCGAATACCCCGGCATCGCCGACATCGTTGCCCAGGTCAAGGTAACCCTCGCCACTGTAGCCAGGCCTGAGCGAATCCACGCCATCGGCTTCCAGGCGCGCCGTCGTATCGGCCGGGCTGCCTGGATCCGACTCCTGATCGTCGATGGTAAAGGTTTCCGCCTCGAACGACATGATGCCTGTTTCCGGCTCCGGATCGGGATCAGGATCGGGATCGGGATCAGGATCGGGATCGGGATCGGGATCGGGATCAGGATCAGGATCTGGGTCAGGGTCGGGATCTGGTTCGTCTTCCACCTTTACCAGTGTCAGTTGATCCAGGTTGGGTCCCTGGCCCACGCCACCCTGTTCCGCCGTGGGGATCGACAAAAACAGCTGATGCGAACCCGGCTCAAGCTCAAGTTCGACCGTCACCTCCTGCCAGCTGCTCCAGCCACCGGTTCCAGGAAAGCTCACCGACGTCGTGACGCCGCCATCCACCTGAAGCGCCAACGGACGATCACTGTTGCTGCCGTTGGCATAGCGCAGGGTCAATTGGTAGCTGCCTGCCGTATCGACACTGATGTCATACTGGACACCATCACCGGGATCCCTGCCAAGATCCACATAGGCATTGTCGACAGCACCGGGCCTGGCGTTGCTACCCGACACCACTTCGGTGACAGCGCCGGAGGGTCTACCGCCAACGTCGATGATGGTGCCCTCTTCCGCCTGCCAAACCAGAAGATCGGCATCCTGTGGCACCACCAACATCTGGGCGGTTCTTCCCGTGATCGGGCTGACCATCTCATCGTTACTGCTCATGGTGACTCCATATATTTTCTACATGTCATACCCCATGAAAACCGTTTTACATTCGGAAACAAATAGCAAATATCTTACACCAACATCAGAAGTTGAGGGTTTTTTTTGATCCAACTACTTCGTCTTGATCAACTCGCCCTTCCACAACAGAACTTTTTTGACGCATCCAAAAGCGGCCGAAAACCTATTTACTCCCTCTAAAAACAATGACTTCAATATTCCTCACAATAATCGTCGACAAAATCAGCACAGAATTCTTCAAAAATTCAACAAAAGAATACGGAAACATCTATTGCGATTCTTCATTTTTATGCCGTTTTATATAGATTTGTAAGCTCTAAAAAAGTCGTTTCGGCGAACTTCTCCCTAGCCTCTCACTCCCTGCCAACTCCATACTTCATTCCATCAGATTTCGGACACCCTGCACGACAAGGTGCTAAACGACGTCAGGCATCACTCTTCGCTCCGGCTGCCAACACCACCAGAACTTCGCCGCAAATCCAGAAAACGAGACGCCTTTACATGACCCCCACCCGTTACAATATTCGGGAGGCGATACTTCGCTGCCGACGCGGCCTCTTCGACGTCGGACTGTTCAGCCTGTTCATCAACCTGTTGATGCTGGTGCCTTCGCTATACATGCTGCAGGTGTATGACCGGGTGCTGGCCAGTCGCAGCGTCGAGACCCTGGTCATGCTGACGTTGGTCGTGGTGTTCCTGTTCGCCGTCATGGGCGGACTCGAGTGGGTTCGCTCGCGACTGCTGGTGCGCATCGGCAATGCCCTGGATGAACGGCTCCAGCCGGCTATCCATCAGGCCATCTACGATCAGGCCCTGCGCCGTCCGGGTGCCACCTCGACCCAGGCGCTGGATGATTTGGCCACGCTGCGCCAGTTCGTCTCCGGCCCCGCCCTGCTCGCCTTCTTCGACACGCCATGGATCCCCCTCTACCTGGGGGTACTAACGCTGTTTCATCCGCTCTACGGGCTCTTTGCCCTGGCCGCCGGCATCCTGTTGCTGGCCCTGGCCGCGATCAACGAGGCCTGCACCCGGGGTCTGCTGAAACAGGCTGGCGCCCACCAGGTCGCCAGCCGCGACGAAACCGCCGCCAACTTGCGCAACGCCGAGGTGCTCCATGTCATGGGCATGCTGGAGAGCGTAAAGCGACACTGGCAGTCGCAGCACCGTGACTCCCTCGCACTGCAATCCCGGGCCAGTGATCGTTCAGGTGTACTCACCCACCTTTCGAAGATACTAAGGCTGCTGTCCCAGTCGCTGATCCTCGGCCTGGGGGCATGGCTGGTACTGAAGGCGGAATTGACCCCAGGAATGATGATCGCTGGCTCGATCCTGCTGGGGCGAGCTCTGGCCCCCATCGATCAACTGATCAATGGCTGGAAGAGCTTTATCGCCGCCCGTAACGCCCGTGAACGCCTGGGCCAACTCATCGACAGCGAGGCACCATCACCACCGATGCCGCTGCCCGCCCCGAAGGGCCAGCTTTCCCTCCAGCAGGTATGTGCCGGCCCGCCTGGAGCGACCGTCGCCTCACTCAACGCGATCAGCGTCGACCTCAAGGCTGGCGAACAACTCGCTATCGTCGGCCCGAGTGCCTCGGGAAAATCGACCCTGGCACGGGTAGCCCTGGGCATCTGGCCGAGTCTCGACGGATGCGTACGCCTCGATGGCGCCGACATCCTGCGCTGGGAACGCAGCACCCTGGGGCCCCACCTGGGCTATCTACCCCAGGACGTGGAGCTGTTGGCCGGAAGCATTGCAGACAACATCGCTCGCTTCGGCCCGGTCGACGCCGACGCAGTACTCAAGGCGGCCCACCTGGCCGGCGTCCACGAGTTGATCCTCAAGCTCGACGAAGGCTACGACACCACCATCGGACACGGCGGCACGGGTCTATCCGCCGGCCAGCGTCAACGCATTGGCCTTGCCAGAGCCCTGTACGGCGAACCATCGCTGGTGGTGCTGGACGAACCCGATTCCAACCTGGACGAAAGCGGTGAGCGAGCCCTGGTGGAAACCCTGGTCCGCCTGCGCCGGCTCGCCACCACTACCCTGGTGATCACCCACCGACAGCGCCTGCTGGCCCAGGTCGACCGGGTAATGTTCCTCGACAACGGCCGAGTGACGTCCCTGGCTCCTCCCTCCCCGGCCGGCGGGGCAAGACTCAAGGGAACGGTGTCCTCGGCACGGGTGGTGAAGCAAGTCGCCGGTGCCGGCACGCCCTCTTCTCAACGAGCACCGTCCGGCGTTGCGCCATCGAACCCGCTGCCAACGGATCCCCCTTCATCCAACAGCTCGAGGACACCACGATGAGCGCTCAAGTCTCTACTTCTGTGCCCGTCGAGACCGCCGCCATCGACTCGAGCTCGGCCACCGCGGGTCCTGAGAATCAAGTACCGGTGGACCTTCGGCCCTATCGACGCTGGGGCCTTGCCATCCTGCTGGTGGCCTTCGGCGGCTTCGGGGTCTGGTCGGTCACCGCTCACCTGGCAGTGTCGGTGGTCGCCCCCGGTTCGGTCTCGGTGGAAAGCTTCACCAAGACGATCCAGCACCTGGAAGGCGGCATCGTCGCCGACGTGCTGGTCGAGGACGGCGATCACGTGGAAGCCGGCGACCCACTGATCGTGCTGGACGACACCCAGGCGCTGGCGCAGCAGCGCATCGCCGAGACCGAGTACCTGATCACTCGGGCCAGCGAGGTGAGGTTGCTGGCGGAACAGGCCGACAGCGACAGCCTGGTCTTTCCACCGGAACTGATCGCGTCCAGCAATTCGCGGGTTCAGGAGGTGCTGGGCGTGCAGCGGCGGCTGTTCGAGGTACGCCGGCAATCGCTGGACGATACGCTGGCCGCCCTAGACCAGCAGATTCTTCAACTGGAAGAGCAGATCACCGGCCTGGGGCAAACCCGTTCGATCACCCAGCAACGCATCGACTCGCTGGAGGGTGAGGTCGCCAACCACCGCAAGCTGTTTCGTGACGGCATGATCAGCAGCCAGCGTCTGCGTGAGCTGGAGCGCGAGAGCCTGGAGTACCAGAGTGACAACGCGGGACACGCCTCGGAGATCGCCCGACTGCGCGCCCATATCAGTGAAAACACCCTGAACAAGCAGATTCGCCTGCAGGAATTTCAACAGCAGGTGGGCGAAGCGCTACGTCAGGTCCAGGCCGAGGTCGCCGACGCCGAAGAGCGCCTGGTCGCCCTCAATGACACCCTCGCGCGCACGCGAATCACGGCCCCTGTGGCGGGTACCGTGGTGGACCTGCAGGTACATACCCTGGGCGCCGTGGTACGTGGTGGCGACCCGCTGCTTGACCTGGTCCCGGCCGGCGACGGTTTCGTGATCGAGGCCCGCGTCCCCAACCACGATGTGGATCACCTCTACCCCGGCCAGTCGGCGGAAATCCGCTTCAGCGCCTTCAACCAGCGCCTGTCCAATGTCATCGACGGCGAGGTGATCCGCGTCAGCGCCGACAGCTTCGAGGACGAGGCCACCCGCCAGCGCTACTACAAGGTCCGCGTCGGCGTGACCGACCTGGGCAAATCGCAGCTGACCGACAACATGCGTCTTGTCGCAGGCATGCCGGCAGAGGTGATGATCCTCACCGGGGAGAGAAGCTTCGCCAGCTATATCACCAAACCGATCAACGACATGCTCGCTAGGGCAATGCGCGAGGAATGACGAAAGACCAATCACCAAACCACTGATTCAATGGCGACATGCTAGCCCGGGCAATGCGTGAGGAATGACGAAAGACCAATCACCAAACCACTGATTCAATGGCGACATGCTCGCTAGAGCAATGCGCGAGGAATGACGAAAGAGCAATCACCAAACCACTGATTCAATGGCGATATGCTCACTAGGGCCATGCGTGAGGAATGACGAAAGACCAATCACCAAACCACTGATTCAATGGCGCCATGCGCACGCGCAGACTGCCAGTTCCAGGAAGGCCCCCCCCCAGAGGGATCAAGCAGTAGGATCAAGTACTGGGATCAAGCAGAACAAAATGACGAGGACCGAGTTGGACCACTCGGCTCGATGATGGCAAGAAAAAGAACTGCGCGGACCAAGGTTCAGGGGGGGGACGGTCCGCGCAGGGCCAGCTCCCTGCCGGCACGGGACTCCATGACAGCGACTCTGCTGCATCTTTCTGGAGCAGAGGGTGGCCCCCCGGCCATCCTCCCTCCTCCATTTTTCTTGTCGTCAGACCCCGTTGCCGGGGCCTGACATGGCTTCCTCCCTCGTTTTTCTGTTCAGCCTTGGCTTGTTCTCCAAGCCTCAGCCTCAGAAGCCGGCGTCGTCCTGCTGAACGCCCTGGACCCCGACATCGTCGCTCATCGGCTGACTGTCGATACCATCGTCGGCCTGGCTGGCGAGCGGATCGTCCGCCAGCAGCAGACTGGCGCTGGCCGCGTTGGCCGCCGCCGCGTCCGGATCACGGGTCAGTTCGAAGGACGCGATGTCCTGGGAACCGCCGTTGAAGGTCAGTCGCAGCACCTGCACGCCTGCCTCCAGATCCAGGGTCATCGACGCCGTATCGACGAACACGCCCCAGTCGCTGGTCACCGGCGTGTCGACGCTGCCCTGCTCGTAGACACTGCCGTTCTGCTCCACCGAGGCGGTGATACTGCGTCCGCCATTGGGGCCAGAAGTGACGAAGGACAGGGTGTGGCTACCGGCCTGCTCGACGTTGATGGTGTACTCGAGCCACTCACCATCCTCGATCCAGCCCACGGCCTCACCCTGGCCGACGATATCCACCGGGGTATCGCGGAAGTCGCTGCCGAACTGCGCCGCACTCAGCTCGTTGAAGGCCTCGCCCTGCTCGCCCTCGTCGAACTGCACCGCATCCAGCGCAAGGCCATCGTCGGCGTCCACCAGCCAGGGGGTACCACCGGCGTTGAACGCCTGCTGGCCATCCCGTGACAGCGAGAAGCCCTCAAGGTCCATGGACCCGCCGTTGAAGGTCAGGCGCAGCACCTGCTCGCCGGCCTCCAGCGTCACCTGGGTGCTTTCGGTCTCGACATAGTTGGTCCAGCCACCGGTGGGCTCGACCCCCACCGGCGTGGCGGTGGCGTAGGGCGTGCCGTCGTCCTTGGTGAAGCTGGCGGTAATCGAGCGCTGCCCACCGCCGGTGGTACCCAGCGAGGCCAGGAAGGCCATGTCGTAGGTCCCCGCCTGCTCGATGTTCAGGGTGTACTCCACCCATTCGCCATCCTCGATCCAGCCGATGGCGCTGCCGCCGTTGGACAGATCCACCCCCTCGCCGCGCACGTTGCTGCCGAGCTGCGCCTCGCTGGTGTCGTTGTAGGCGACGTCCTGTCCGCCCTCGTCATAGTTCACCGCATCGAGGCTGAACTCGCTGCCCACCTGCCAGGGCTGGCCATCGTCGGTGAATGCCTGCTGGCCATCGTCCACCGCTCCCACCGGCGCCAGGGTAAAGCTCGCCAGATCCATGGAGCCGCCGTTGAAGGTCAGGCGTACCACCTGTTCGCCCGCCTCCAGCGCCACCTGGGTGGTCTCGGTCGGCACGAAGTTGCTCCAGCTACCGGTGTCGTTCACCGCCACCGGCGAGGCGCTCACGTAGGGGCTGTCGCCGCCCTTGGCAAAGCTTGCGGTGATGGTGCGCGGCCCGGGGAAATTGGTGTCCATCGAGGTCAGGAAACCAAGATCATAGAGCCCGTCCTCGGCCACGTTGATGGTGTACTCGACCCACTCGCCTTCGGTGATGTAGCCGATGGCCAGTGACGGCGTGGAGATGTCCACCGCCTCGTCCGAGCGGAAGCCGTTGCCCTGATGCGCCGCGGTGGAGTCGTTGTACGACACCCCCTGACCGCCGCTATCGAACAACCGCGCCTCCAGGGTCAGACCGTCGGCGTCCACCAGCCACGGGGTCTGGGTGTCGTTGAACGGGTCCTGACCGTCGTCCACCGGCTCCACCAGATCCAGGCTGAACGATGCCAGATCGAGCTGACCGCCGTTGAACGTCAGCCTGAGCACCTGCTCACCCTCTTCCAGATCGAAGGTCAGGGGACCCACCTCGGTGAAGCTGGTGAAGCTGCCGGTGTTGGGCAAGGCCTGCGCCTGGGCATCGGTGTAGAAGTTGCCATCCTGCTCGAAGGCCGCGGTGATCGACTTGCCACCTGAGACCGCCGAGGTGGAGAAGTTCAGCGTATAGGTGCCTGCCGTCTCCACGTTCAGGGTGTACTCCAGCCACTCGCCGTCGGCCACATAGCCGATGGCCAGGCTACCGTTGGAGATGTCCACCGCCTCGTCGGAGCGGAAGCCATCGCCCTGGTGCGCGTCGGTGGTGTCGTTGTAGGCCACTCCCTGACCCCCGTTGTCGAAGAACCTCGCCTCCAGGGTCAGGCCGTCTGCTCCGACGGCCCAGGCGCTCTGGTCGTCGTTGAAGGCGGTCTGCTCCACCGGCGTCGGATCGTCGAGGAAGTTCGGGGTACCGTCGCCATCATCGTCGTCGTAGAGGTCCACGCGGCCATTGCCGTCGGCGTCCTCGGCGCCGGTCGGATCATAGGTGGTGACGTTCTCGACAAGGAAGATATTGTCGTTGTAGTCGTAGTTCACCCCCGCGTAGTCCTGGATGACGATATAGGTGTTCGGGATCACGTTGCCGTCGGCGTCCTTGGCCACGTACACCCGGATCAGGTGACCGTCGTTCTCGTCCCAGTTGAGGTTGGCCCCCGGGATACCGATGGCATCGATGGTGTCCTCGTAGAGGTTGGCATCGGGATCAGACCAGGAGATGTATCCCGGACGATCGGAGATCTCGGCATAGAAGCCGAAGGGATCGTCACGATCCAGGGTCGCCACCGCCAGGTTGTCGCCGTCATTCAGGGTACGCGGCAACAAGGTCTGACCGTCGGCCTCGTCATGGGCAATGATCTCGTCGATGTCGCGGCTGTCGACGTCGTGGATGAACAGCCGGGCGATGTCACCCTGGCCATGGTAGGCCGCCAGCTGGGTGATGGTGATCGGCGAGGCCCCGTCGGCGCGCTGGAAGTACGGCGCCAGAACCTCGTCGCCGTTGGCCTCCACCAGGCCGCCCTGGTTCATCTGTCCCTGGGCCACGTCGGTGGAGTAGCCGAAGGCGTTGACGATCTCCTGCACCGTCGGCTCCTGGCCGCTCTCGGACTGGTTCTGGCTGATGCCGGCCAGTTCGATCACCTTCTCGGCCTCATCGGCGTCGCTTGAGCTGATGATCAGGCTGGCCTCGTAGAGCGAACCGTCGTTGGGGTCATCGGCGATAAAGCGCACCGTCACCTCCACCGACTCGCCCGGCGCAAGGGTCACCGCACTGAACGCCTCGGTCAGCTCGAACAGCGAGGTATCGCTGACCTCGACGTCGTCGATGGTCAGGGCATCGAAGCCGTCGTTGGACAGGGTGATGGTGACCTCGTCGTGGACCTCCTGGGCATCATTGACCGGGTTCTCGATGCGCGACATCACCAGGCGCTCGTCGGAAGGCACGCCGTCGTTGTTGGTCACGGTCAGCGAGCCACCGGACACCGGCTTGACCCCTTCGATCACGAACATGTTGTCGTTGTAGTCATAGTTGATGCCGGTGTAGTCCATGATCCCCAGGTAGGTATTGGGGATCACGTTGCCGTCGGCGTCCAGCGCCCGGAACATGCGCACCGTGTAGCCCCGCTCGATGCCGTCGGCGTCCGCCGGCGGCGTGCCTCCACCCTGGGGGTTGAGCGACGGATCGGTGGAAAGGCCGGCCATCTCGATGCCGAAGACCTCTTCGCCGGCCCAGCCATCGGGGATGGTATCCCGGCTGAACGTCGCGGTGGCAAAGTCACCGTTGTTGACCAGCGGCAACAGCGTCTGGTTGTTGTCTCCCTGGTGGTTGGTAAAGATGATGTCCTGGTTCTTGTTGCCCGGCGCATGGATACCCAGCGTCGCCCCGCCACCACCGTGGTAGGCGGCGATCTGGGTGATCTTGGCCTCGCTTACGCCGTCGGCCAGCGACCAGTAGCGCGACAGCACCTCGTCGTCGTTGACCGGCCGATACAGGTCGAAGTCGTTGAGCACCGAGTTCTGGCCGCCACCGGTGGTCGCCAGACCATCGATCTGGTTACCGAAGCCGAACACCTCCCAGACCTCGTTGACGTTGGGTTCCCAGCCACCCTCGTCACGCGCCTGCCAGAAGCCGGCCATGTGGATCTCGGCCACCGGCGAGTCCTGGTCATTGGTCACCAGTCGAATGCGACCCTCGAACACGCCATCCCCGGCGTCGGTGGTCGGCGCCGTATAGGCGTCCCGGTCGAACAGCACCGTGACCGTGAGCGACTCACCGGCAACGAGGGTCAGGCCGTCGAACGCGCCCGGATCGGCCAGCACGAAGGGCCCGTCGATATCGGACTCGAGAATCTCCAGCGGCTCGCTGCCGCTATTGGAGATCGTCACCGTGGCGCTGTCCTTGAACTCGCGATCATCGTTCGAGGCGCTGTTGTTCTCCAGGTAGCTGAAGTGCAGGCGGTTGGCGAAGTAGGCAGCATCGCCGCTCTGCACCTCGATATCGGCGTTGTCGTTACCGGTCAGCGGCGACACGTCGAGGTAGTCGAGGTCATCGGCACCATCGGCGCTGGATACCGCGCGCAGGTTGTACTCGACGCCGGCCTGAAGCTCGACGTAGACGCCCTGCTCGCCGGCGTCACCCACCCCGGGATAGGCCAGGCTATCGATGGTCTGCCCATTGAGGGTCAGCGCCAGCGAGCCACCGTCATCGGCACCGGCGTTGGCCGCCAGGTCCAGACGATAGAGACCGTCGCTGTCCACCGTGAAGTAGAAGTCGGCGGTCAGCTCATTGACGGTACGCGCACTGTTGCCATCCTCGAGCTCGATGCGGCCACCATCGGAGACATCGGCGTAGACCGGGATGAAGATGTCACCACTGTCGTCCGGTACCCGCAGCAGGTCGATATTGGGGCCCACGGCATTCGGCGCGGTCAGCACGATGGTGTTGCTGCCGGCTTCCAGGTTGACCAGCACGTCCTGGAAGAACCAGTCGGTCTCGTCGTCGTTGCTCTGGCCGACGAAATTGAGCTGGCCCAGGTCATTGCCGTTGATGGTCAGGCCCAGCGGACGATCGGCCTTGCTCGCGGCCAGCGCGTAGCGGAAGCCGATCTCGTAGCTGCCCGCCTCGTCCACGTTCACCGTCCAGGTGATGGTCTGGTCCCCGGCACCGGCAAAGTCGACGAAGCCGTCACCGGAGGCGTTACGGTCGTCCTGGCTCTCGGGGACTACTACCGCCCCGCCGAGCGCGGCGTCCTCGGCCTCGTAGAGGGTGAAGCCGGGCGTTGCATCCTCTTCCTGGAGGATCGCCAGCTGGTCGATGTTGGGCCCGGTGTTATCGGTGGCCTGGAAGCGCACCGTGTTGAGACCGGCTGCCAGATCGGCATCGATATCCACCGTCAGCCACTCGGCCCAGCGCGAGTCTGCGTCATCAAGTGCCGGGTCCTGGGGCGGCGGGAAGGATACGACGCCCACCGAGACGTTGTTGACGAACACCTCCAGAGGACGATCGGCATTGCCGCCGTTGGCGTAGCGCACCCTGAGCACCGAGTCGCCGGCCTGGTCGGGGTCCAGCTCGAAGCTGAAGGTGATGAAGTCCTCATTGGTGCTACCGAAGTCGGCGTAACCGCCGGGCACACCGTCATCGTCGACGTCATTGCCATCGACCCCGAAGGCGCCGGGGCGCAGGCCGTTGGGCAGATCTGCCTGGTTCGGCTCGGGGTTGTTGATGTCGCGGATCTCGATCTCGGCGCCAGCACCGGAGGCCACGACCACCGAGGTGCCGTCATCCGGGGTCATGTCCTCGGCCTGGATGGCCAGCACCATGACCAGATCATCGACGGGGTCGGGATCGGGATCCGGATCGACGGGACCGGTGGTGCCACCCGGGGCCGGGTCGAGGCGAATGATCTGGCTCTGGCCGTTGCCGCGGTTGAGGGTCAGCAGGTAGAGCTGGCCGGTAGCCGGGTTCTCGATGATGTCCAGCGGGTCGACGTAGGTGATGACGTTGCCGTCGGGATCACGCAGCACATCGTCACCGATGACGTTGCCGTTGGCGTCCAGGGTAATGGAGCGCACGTCGTCACCGCCGGAGTACTCGGTGAACAGCACGTTGCCCTGTAGGTTGCCGCCGAACACGCCGCTGGTGTATTCCACCGCCCCGTTGGGCGAGCGGTTCTCGCCCAGCGAATAGACCCCGGCGATGTCATAGGTGCCCTCGGGAATGGTGCCCGTCGGGTACTTGTCGACCTGGTTGGGGTCGTTGGCACCGGTGGGATTGCCGCCGTTGAGGATGTACTCGTCACGCAGCGGGTTCGGGTGGCCGTAGTAGCCGCCCTCTTCGATACGGAACAGGTAGTCATCCTGCTTCTCGACATTGGTGTAGCGCTCGTTCTCCGGCGTGGAGGGATCGTCCGGCACGTTGCCACCGGCCGCCGAGCCGTTGGTCGGCACGTAGAGGAAGCCGTTGGAGTGCCACACCAGGTCGTAGGCGTTACGCGCCCCGGTGGCGAAGATCGTCAACACCGCGTCGGGGGCGTAGGGATCGTAGTAGGTCTCCAGCACGTTGCCGCTGGCGTCCTGGACCGTGGCTACGCCGCGATCGTCGAACACCAGGAACTCGCCGTTGCCCATGGGGATGGGATCATCCTTGGGATGACCGTCGGGGTCATCGAAGCGCCGGTTCAGGCCATCGTCGGGCAGCGGTTCGGTACTGACGTCGAAGGGCCCGTTGGACACGTCACGGGTTGGATCGATTTCCAGCACTACGGCGTTCAGAAGACGCTCGGGACGGTTGCCCCAGGCGCTGTCCGGCTCGCCCATGGCGGTGTTCGAGCCCTGGATCAGATACAGCAGATGGCTCGGCACGTCCGGGTTGGTGTCCGGGTCGTAGTCCGGGTTCTCGCGGAACTCGAGGCTGTTGGTCACGTGGTCGCCGTTGGAGCGCGGCAAGCCGGTGATATAGGCCTCGGCGGTACCGGAGAAGCCGGGTCCATCGTCCAGGGTGATCTTGGTGATCCGTCCGCTGAAGTCCGGCACACCGTTGTCACGTCCGGTCAGCGGGATCGGATAGTTGTCGGTGATCCACAGCACATTGGGATCGGTGGGGTCCACCACCAGACCGATGATGCCGCGCTGCTGACTCTGTCCCGGCTGGTCGAAATAGTCGTTGGGCAGACTCAGATCCTGGCGATTGGACAGCGAACCGTCGATCGGGTCGACGTCGTAGCGCAACAGTTCACCGCTGATGGTGGCGATGTACATGTAGGCGCCATCCGGGCTCATCTCCAGCGAGGTGAAGCCGAAGGCACCGTCGGCGGCGCCGTTGAGTTCCACCACGTCGTTGAAGGCCACGTCGCGCGCGACCACCTCCGGCTCGGCGCCGGTGACGAAGGTGTTGGTGTACTTCTGGAACTCGCGGGTCGGCGCGCTCGCATCGTCGTTGGGGCCACGGTCCTGGAAGCCGTCGATCACCAGGGTGTAGCTGGTGAACGGCTTGAGGGTCTGGCTCGGCGAGATGGTCAGCGAATCGAAGCCGCCGGTGGTGTTGGCGTTGAAGCTGACTTCCTGACCGGTGACGGTCTCGAACAACCGGATCGAGCCGTCGCCCAGGCTTTCGAGCAGGGCTCCACCACGTCCGTCCACCACCGAGATGCCGACAAAGATGTCGGAGGTCGGATCGACCCCGGTGGGAATGGCACCGTCATCCGGATCGAGATCCACCTCCACCTCGTTCTGGCCGACCCCGGCGATCGCCCGGGCGTCGGTGAAGAAGGCGTAGTCTTCGGCGGCGTCGCGATCGTCCCCAGGGGTCAGGTCCGGCAGGGCCTGAATCTCGATGTACTGGATCTCGGTGTTCTCATTGTTGAGCCCCATCGAATCCAGGGTCAGACGACCGTCGGTGACCTGGACGATGCGGGTGACCAGGTCAGAGCGCACGCCGTCGGTGTCGTTGGACGGGTTGGTGTCGGCCGGGAAGTCATCCGGGCGGAACGGGGTGAAGGGGTCGTTGAACAGCTCGCCCTCGGCATTGAGCACGTTGTTGCTGTCGTAGGGCCCACTGGTATCACCGATGGAGATGGTGACCTCGTAGAAGCCGTCTTCCAGCTCGATCTCCCAGCCGGCCCGCACATAGTTGGGTCCCGGCTGGTCGAAGTGGGCGTAGGTTCCCTGACGCGGGTCGAGGCCGGCGATGTCATCGGTGCGATCATTGACCGCAACGCTGGTCAGCGAACTGATGTCCAGTGGCTCGGTGCCGGGATCGCCATCGTAGATCGACTCCTCGGTGACCCAGCCGTACTGGTAGGTCTGGCCGTCGACGGTGACCGACTGGGTGCCAAAGGCCTTGCCGTTGTCGGCGATGTAGCCATCCGGCACCGCGGTGCCCTCGGGCTGGAAGTTGATCTTGACCGAGAAGCGATCGCCCGGCTCCACCGGACGATCCGGTGCCACCCCGTCACGACTCACCGTCAGGCTGTCGATGTTGGGGCCAGCGTTGCCGATATTGGCCAGACGAATGGTGTTGTCGCCGGCCTCAAGCTCCACCTCGATGGTGGTGGTGGTCCAGTTCTCCCAGCCGGCCGCGTCGGTTCCGGTGGAGGCAAAGGCCAGGCTGCCCTGGCTCTGGCCGTCGACCAGGATATCCATGGGACGGTCGGCGCCGTTGGTGCCGGCGTTGGTATAACGCACCTCCAGGGTGTAGGTGCCGGCCTCATCGACGCTCACCTGAAACTCGGCGGCGTCACCGGCGTCGGCGCCCATGTCCAGGTAACCGCTACCGGAGAAGCCATTCCATAGACCGTCGGGGCCGGCTGCGGTGTTGGTTTCCGGATTGTCGGCGTCGCGCACCTGGGTGTCGCCGTCGGCGTCGACGATGGTCAGCGCCTCACCCTCGATGGCGAAGTTGAACGCCGGGGTGCCGACGTCGGCCTCGTTGAAGTCGAACACCACCTGGTCGATGTTGGGACCGCCGGTGGCGCCCGCGGGCATGGTCAGGGTGAAGGTGTTGGCGCCCTCGACCAGCTCTACCTCGACTTCCAGGGTCTGCCACTCGTTCCAGGCGTCCGCGCCGGTGGCGTTGGGGAAGCCGAGCTGGCCCTGATCATCGCCGTTGACGGTCAGATCCAGCGGCCGCGGGGCATTACCCCCGTTGGCATAACGCACGGTGGCGGTGTAGCTGCCGGCCTCCACCGCGTTGACGTTGAAGGTGATCTGGTCGCCGGGGTTGGAGCCGAAGTCCAGGTAGGCGTCACCCACCGCGCCGGGACGATGATTGCCGAAGTCGTCGGGATTGTCCGCATCCACCGGCCGGGTGACCTCGCCCTGGGCGGTACCGCCCACGTCGACGATGTCGGCGTCTTCGCCCTGCAGGGTGATCGGCGCCACCACCACGTCGTCGTCCTCGAAGCTGACCACTTCGGTGGCGCTGGCCTCGTTGCCGGCGGCGTCGGTGACAAACAGCGAGACGGTGAGATCACCGCTCTGGTCGTCGAGCTGGCCGCTCAGGTCCAGGGTAATGTTGCCCGAGGCATCCGGCGTCACCTCGGTGCGGGTCGCGCCACCGTCGAAGGACACCTCGACGGTGGTAACGTCGTCATCGACGCCCGAGACATTGAACACCGCCGCCGCCAGCTGGTTGGCGTCGAGGGTATCGTCGTCGGCGACGATGGCGAGATCGCCATCCTCGTCGGCGCTGACGTCCTCCGCAATCGGGCCGCTGCCGCCTTCGGTCACCTCGATGCGATCGATGTTGGGACCGGTATTGGCACCTGCCGGGATCGCCAGGGCGATGGTGTTGCTGCCCGCCTCCAGGGTCACGGTGACGGTCTCGAACTGCCAGTGGTCGAAGCCTTCCTCGGGGCCGGTGCCGTCCGGATCGGTGCTGACCATGGCCAGGGCGAGCGGATCACCGCCGTTGATCACCAGGTCCAGCGGACGATCGGTATTGGTGGCGTAGCGAACGCTGATGTCGTACTGGCCGGCCTGGGCCACGTCGATCTGCCAGCTGACGTTGTCTCCCGGGGTGTCACCGAAATCCAGATAGCCGGTTCCACTGAAGCCCGGACGCAGTCCGGTGGGCTGGTTCGCCTCGGGGTTGTCCGGGTCGCGGACCTGGGTGTCGGTGTTGTTGGGGTCGGTATCGAAGCTCTCGACCACACCGTCCTCGGCCTGCAGGCTCAAGGGCGAGAAAGGCGCCTCGTCGACGTCGTTGACGGTGACCGACACCAGCTCGGTGGTGGAAAGATCACCGTCGCTGACGCTGACCTCGACCTCGTAGACGTTGTCTTCGTTGGCGTCCGCCGCCAGCTCGAAGTCACGCGCCGAGGTAAAGGCCAGCGCTCCGGTATCAGCGTTGATGGTGAACAGCGGCGCGTCGACACCACCGGTGATGGCAAACACCGGCGCCGTCAGGGTGGCCGGTTGACCGTCCTCATCGAGCACCGCGATGGACCCGATCTCGGTCAGGTTCTCGTCGATGGCAAGTGCGGTTGCACCGATCGAGAGACTCTCGTTGACGTCGTTGACCGTGACCAGGGTCGCCTGGGACACGCTGTCTTCGCCGTCGCTGACGATGACCGTCAGCTCATAGACGCCATCTTCGTTGGCGTCCGCGGCGAGCTCGGCGTCCGGGGCATTGACGAAGCTCAGTACGCCGGTATTGGCGTCGAAGCTGAACAGCGCGGCGTCGGCGCCCTCGAGGGTCACCGTCAGGGCGTCACCGTCCAGGTCGTCCAGTGTCAGGGTCGCCACGGCACTGGTGTTTTCATCGACACTGACGCTGTCGTCGAGGCCGTCAATCGTCGGGGCGTTGTTGACCGGCTCCTCGATGCGCAGGAAGTCCAGCGAGTCGATGCGCATCAGCTCGCCGCCCTCGCCTCTAAGCTCCAGCGACAGCAGCGAATCGGCGGTAATCTCCACCGGGGTCTCGAACACGATCTCCTTGCGGTTGCCGCTCTGACCGGCGTTGCCCCGGCCACCACTACCCACCAGGGTGCCGAAGTCGTCACTCAATACGACGTCGGAGGTCAGGCTGTCGCTCGACAGATTGCGCGCCTCGAGGGCATTGCCGTCGATGGACAGGGTCAGTTCACCCTCACCGTCGGTCTCGTCGAAGACGTACAGGGTAACGCGATACCAGCCCGGCTCGACGCCTGCGGCGGCAAGCTCGGTGCCCACGGTGGCGGGCGCGTTGCTGGTCACCCGGATCAGCTCGTTGCCCGAGGCGCTGGCGTTACCGGTGGCGATGACGTTGTCGGCGTCCAGGTCGGTAAAGGCTTCGGCCTCGATGGTCACGACGTCACCGATATCGGTGCCCTCGATCTGGAACTCCAGCACCTGGGTCGCGGACAGACCGCCGGGATCGGTGGCGCGCAGGGTCACACTGAAGTTGCCGCCCTGGGAGGGCGTGCCCTGGATCACGCCATTGACCACCTCGAGTCCTGCCGGCAAGTCTTCGACCGTCAGGGTCAGGTCGTCACCGTCGGGGTCGGAGAACAGCGGCGCGAAGTCGGCGATCGCCACCTGACCGAAGGCCTCGCCGACTTCACCGAAGAACGGCTCCAGCGCCGCCGGTTCCGCTACCGGAGCGTCGTTGACGTTGTCGATGGTCAGCACAAAGCTGTCGGAGGTCTCGATCTGACCGTCATCGGCAAACAAGGTAACGGTATAATCACCGGGTTCCAGCCCATCCAGGCTGCCGCTCAGCACGCTGCCGTCGATGGCAAGGCCAGCGGCGTCGACAGGCGCACCATCGGCGTCGGCCACCTCGAAGCGGTAGCTCAGATCGTCGCCGTCGGGGTCTTCGAAGGCCAGGTCGACCTCGAGGGTGGAACCTTCATCGAGGGCAAGGTCGGCGACGCCACCACCGACCACCTGCGGCGCCTGATTGACGTCGCCGGTGGTGGCCTCGCTCAGGGTCACGTTGGAGAAGCGCGCACTGCCCTTGGCGCCCAGGTCGTCGTCGTTGACGAACACCAGCGAATCGATGGTGGTGCCAGCGTGGGCCGACAGATCGATGGTAAAGCTGACGACGCCATCACCGTCGTCATCGACGCCCTGGCCACGCAGGTCGACAAAACCACCCTGGCTCTGGGTGCCGGCCAGCTGGTAGGCGCTGTTGCCACCGTTGAAGGGGTTATCGTCGAGGTCAAAGCCGATCGCGATGATCTCCGACACCGGGGTGTCAGAGGCGCTGAGTTCGAGCGTCAGGCGAGTGTCGGTGGTGATCTGGTAGCTTTCGCCCAGGGCCACCCGCTTCCACACGTTGTCGGTCAGGGCGAGCGTCGCGCCGGCGTCTTCCACCGCCGCACCGGTGCCCTGGGACGGGTTGTCCTGGTTGCCGCCGTAGGACGAGATCGCCCCCACCGAGAAGTCCACCGTCAGCGGGGCATCGTCGGCTTCCAGGGTGACCTGGGTGCTGGTGCTGGCTTCGTTGCCGGCGGCGTCGGTGACGTAAAGGGTGACGTCCAGGGTGCCGGCGTCCTGGCCGGACAGGTCCAGCTGGACGCTGCCGCCATCGACCCCGACCGGGGTGCGGGTGGTGCCGCCGTCGAAGCTTGCCTCGACGACGTCGGCGTCGGTGTCCAGCCCCGCCAGGTTGAAGGTGACAGCGTCGCTGTCATCCGCGGTTACCGGATCGACAGGGCCGCTGAGCGCCAGGTCAGCACCCTCGTCGGCGGTGGTATCCAGCGTCAATGACAGCTCGCGAGTCGCACGGTTGCCGAAGGCATCCATCGCGATCAGGCTGGCCGCCAGCGGCCCATCGGCCTGGCCGGACAGGTCGAGGCTGAAGTCACCGTTGGCGTCCGGGGTGACCTCCTCGACGTTGACGCCGCCATCGAAGCTGACGCCGACGAAGACGATGTCATCATCCAGCCCCGTCACGTTGAAACCCGCCGAGGCTGCGGCGTCGGCATTGATCAGGGCGGAAGCGGCGCCGAACGACAGGTCGTCGCCTTCGTCCCCCTCGACATCGCCGACCGGACCGGTACCCGCCGTGGTGACCTCGAGACGATCGACGTTGGGTCCATTGTTGCGGCCAGCCGGGATCGCCAGGGTGATGGTGTTGTCGCCGGCCTGCAGACTCGCCGTCAGGGTCTGGTAACCCCAGACATCGAATCCCTCGGGATCGACATTGCCGGCGTTGGGGTCTGTGCTGGCAAAGGCCTGGGTCGAGGCGTCTCCCCCGTTGATCGACAGATCCAGCGGGCGCGCCCCGTTGCTGGCGTAGCGGAAGTTCAGGTCGTAGTCACCCGCCTCGGACACGTTGACGGTAAATGTCAGGCTGTCACCGGGTTCGCTGCCGAAGTCCACATAGCCGGTGCCGGAGTAGTCCGGGCGTAGCCCGACAAAGCCGCCGCTCTCGGGGTTCTCGGCGTCGCGCACCAGGGTGGCGGCACCGTTGTCGACGCCGAGCTCGGCGTCCTCGGCCTGCACCACCAGCGGGTCGATCACTGGATTGGTGACCGCAGCGCTGACCAGGGCCAGCTCGATCTTGTCGATATTGGGGCCATTGGTATAGCCGCCGCCCAGACGCAGGGTATTGGAACCGGCAGCCAGCTCGACCTCCAGGGTCTCGACGGTCCAGCCTTCCCACTCGCTGCTCTGATTGGGCCGGTTGGCAGCGTCGAGATCGGACTCGACATCGTCGGGGTAGTAGTCCGGCGCCGTGGTTGTCGCGAAGGCAAAGGTGCCCAGGGTGGTGGTGGTGGTCGCGCCGTCCACCAGTATCAGGTCCAGCGGGCGGGGGCTGGAGGTAGCGTAGGTGATGCTTACCGTGTAGGTGCCGGCGGTGGCCACGTCCAGGGTGAAGTCAGCGCTGGCATTGGCATTACCGAACGCCCAATCCAGGTAGCCGGCGCCTTCGGCGCCGACGCGGAAGGTCTCGTTGTTGTTGGTGAAGTCAGCGATGCTATCGAGCGTCGCCACCCGGTTGGTACCAGTGTCGTCCACGTCCTCGTCGGGCGACAGCAGCATGTCCTCGCCTTGCACCACGTAGCGATCGGGGTCCGGGGCGGTGATTTCCAGATAGTCGATGTTAGGCCCGCTGGCCCCGTTGGAGGTCAGCGTAATGGTGTTGGTGCCCTGGGCCAGGGTCACCCGTACCGGCTGGGTCAGCTCGAAGTTGGTGAAATCATCGCCGGTAGCGGGCAGGTCGAACATGCGGTCGAACAGCTCGCCGTTGACGTCCAGGCGCAGGGGACGGTTGCCGTCGCCCATGGCGTAGCGCAGCACCAGATCGTATTCACCGGCCTCCGGCGCCTCGAAGGTGAAGGTCAGGCTCTCGCCACCGGCCACGCCGTTGCCGTAATCCACGTAGGCGTTGCCCTCGGCATCGGCGGCGTCAGGGTTGGCCGGATCACTGACCACGGCGATTCCGGTATCGCCGGCAATACTGGCCGAGGCGCCGTCGCTGGCGTCATCGTCCTCGGCCTGGATACGCAGCGAAAAGCCGATCGGCGCGGCCGCGGCTACTATTGAGGGGGTGGCTGAAAGCGCTGCGGCTGGGGTGGTAGAGAGTGCCGCGGCTGGGGTGGTAGAAAGCGCTGCTGGGGTTGCCAAAGGCGCTGCGCTATCGGACGCAGCAGGCGCGCCTGGTGCCGACGCCGGCGCGGCATCTGCCGGGATGCCCTGATCACCAGACGCTTGATCCGCTCCTTCCAGACCTGCACCGTCCTGCCCCGCTTCCACCTGGCCACTCGGGCCTGCGACTTCATCGTCACTGGCAGCCTCGGCGTCCTCGATAAGCACATCGAAGGCAGCTCGAAGCCCGCCCAGTGCCTGCCCTTGCCCGTCGAGGGCATCGATCACCATGGCCAGCTTGCCCGGTTGCGGCGTCGGCAGATGGTCAAACACGAAGGGCCGTTCGAAGCGTTCGAAGACGCTTTGTGCGCCGGAGGCATCCTTCCAGGTCATCCGCACGGCTTCGACCGCGTCCCGCCATTGGCCAGGATGCGGTGCGACCACCAGATCATGCATCTCGAAATCTTTTGTCCGAAATTCCGCCTTATCTGCCAGACGCTTTTGAAATGACTTTTGCCCACGGCTCACAAATGACATGGAAAACATGGCCTGCCCCCTGACGATTATTTTGGATAGTGATTGCCACCAACTGCCAACAAGAACCCATCGACTTTCTTCGAAGATCTCTCTCGCCGCTTTACAGTCCGCCCAGACGAATCCCCAACTTCCGCTGAGACAACAAACGAACCGGTAGCCAGAAAGAGATGGCTCTCTCTGATTCTATAACCCGACGGAGGTACATCAAGATTTTTTTGACAGCGCTAACCATGCGGAATAAACGGTAAAGAAACTCTCATCAACGGTGATCTATATCATTGTTTTTACTTGTTTTATTAGATTATTAACCTCTCTAAATGCAGTATACCCACCACTCCAAAACCAAAAACAAGGCACCTTGAAGTCCAGCGTAACAACACTCCAACATGAGACTTTTATTATGCCAACATCGGATATATATTCAGATTTCCACTATTAAAAAATCAGAGATACAGCCCGCAGATAACTGGAGAATAAAATCCAAAGAATAACTAGGCAAAAGCCCCTGCAAAGTAGTTGCAAGGTAGAAAAAACCGCATAACATCTTTAGTCATTCGTCGTCCGCATTGACCCACGACATTCACCATCTACAGGCAAATAGCTCAGCAGCTTTTCAAGAAAAACGGCGCAATGTTCGCCAAACAAGAAAAATGACGTAACGTCCAGGGGGAGAGGGAAGATGTCTGCGGAACACAACGATCTGCGCAAGGTGCTGGCCTTCTGCCGGCGCAGCTTTGGCTATGTGGCCCTGTTCAGCCTGTTCATCAACCTGCTGATGCTGGTGCCGCCACTCTATATGCTGCAGGTGTATGACCGGGTGCTGACCACCCGCAGCCAGGAAACCCTGTGGATGCTGACGCTGGTGGTGGTGTTCCTGTTTCTGGTGATGGGTGGGCTCGAGCTGATGCGCTCACGCATCCTGGTCCGGGTCGGCAATCGCCTCGATGCGCTGATCAGTCCCCGGCTCTACAGCGCCATGTTCAAGCGCACCCTGTCGAGTCCCGGCAAGCCCTCCGCCCAACCGCTCAACGACCTGACCAGCCTGCGTCAGTTCCTCTCCGGCAACGGCCTGTTTGCCTTCTTCGATGCGCCCTGGGTACCGGTCTACATCGGGGTGCTGGCACTCTTTCATCCGTGGTTTGGGCTGTTTGCCCTGGGCGCCGGCGTGATCCTGGCCACCATCGCGGTCATCAACGAGCGTATGACCAAGCAACTGCTGACCGAGGCCAACGGTCGCCACGTGCAGTCTCAGGACCTGGCCAACAGCAACCTGCGCAACGCCGAGGTGCTGCACGCCATGGGCATGCTGCCCGGGATCCAGGGCCGCTGGGCGGCGCGCCATCGTGAATACCTGGTGCTGCAATCCCAGGCCAGCGATCGTTCGGGCCTGCTGACCAATACCTCCAAGGTGCTGCGGCTGATGTTCCAGTCGCTGATCCTGGGCATCGGTGCCTTTCTGGTGCTCAGGGGCGAGCTGACCCCTGGCATGATGATCGCCGGTTCGATCCTGATGGGCCGCGCCCTCGCCCCCATCGACCAGATGATCAACGGCTGGAAGGGCTTTTCCGGGGCACGCACGGCCAAGGGACGACTCGAGGCGTTGCTCGACGAGGTGCCCGCCGATCCGCCGACCATGCCGCTGCCCCGGCCCCGGGGTCAGCTCAGCCTGGAAGGTGTCAGCGCCGCGCCTCCCGGCGTGCGCCTGCCGACCCTGACCAACATCGACCTCAAGCTTGCCAAGGGCGAACACCTGGCCGTGGTCGGCCCCAGCGCCTCGGGCAAGTCGAGCCTTGCCCGGGTGGTGCTCGGGCTATGGCCGGCTCAGCTTGGCTGCGTGCGCCTGGATGGCGCCGACATCAACAAGTGGGATCGCACCGCGCTGGGCCCCTACCTCGGCTATCTGCCCCAGGACATCGAGCTGTTCGACGGCAGCGTGGCCGAGAACATTGCCCGCTTCCAGGAGGTCGACCCCGAGCAGGTCGTACGTGCCGCCCGCCGTGCCGGCGTGCATGAACTGGTGCTGAAGCTGCCCGAAGGCTATGACACCTATCTGGATCACGGCGGCACCGCGCTGTCCGCCGGTCAGCGCCAGCGTATCGGCCTGGCCCGAGCGCTCTACGGCGACCCCGCGCTGATCGTGCTGGATGAACCCGACGCCAATCTAGACGATGCCGGTGAGGCCGCCCTGGCCGAGTGCCTGCTCCAGCTGCGCCAGCAGGGCACCACCGCGCTGGTGATTACCCACCGCCAGCGCCTGCTGAGCAACGTCGATCGTATCCTGGTGCTCAAGGACGGCCAGATCGCCTCGCTGACGCCGCCCCGCCGCAACACGCCGGCGGCCGCCGTGGCCACCGCTGGACGGCGCTCGCCCGGCGTCACCACCCTGCACCCCAGCGCCCGGGGGCGCTCCCCCGTCAACCGCCGCAGCGGCGGTGAGGAGACCTCATCATGAACAGCCCCTCCCCTTCCCAGGACGACCTGCCGCTGCAGGACACTCGCTATCGGCGCATGGGCCTGATCATCCTGCTGGTCGCCTTCGGCGGCTTCGGCAGCTGGTCGGTGATGGCCAGCCTGGCGGTCTCGGTGGTGGCTCCAGGCTCGGTGTCGGTAGAGAGCTTCACCAAGACGGTGCAGCATCTCGAGGGTGGCATCGTCGAGCAGATCCACGTCGAGGATGGCAGCCAGGTCGAGGCCGGCGCACCGCTGATCACCCTGGATGACACCCAGGCGATGGCCCAGAGTCGTATCGTCGAGACCGAGTACCTGATCGCCCGCGCCAGCGAAGTACGCCTGCTGGCCGAACAGTCCGGCGCCGAAACGCTGGTCTTCCCCCAGGCCCTGATCGATTCGGACAACGCCCGGGTACAGGCGGTGCTGGAGGTTCAACGACGGCTGTTCGAGGTACGCCGCGACTCGCTGGAGGGCACCCTGGCGGCGCTCGACCAGCAGATCCTCCAGCTCGAGGAGCAGATCACCGGCCTCGAGGAGACCCAGGTCATCACCCAGCGACGAATCGACTCCCTCAACGGCGATGTCGCCAACCACCGCAAGCTGTTTCGTGATGGCTTGATCAGCAGCCAGCGCATGCGCGAGATGGAGCGCGAGAGCCTGGAGTACCAGAGCGACAACGCTCGTCACGTCTCCGAGGTGGCCAGGCTCAGGGCCCAGATCAGCGAGAACACCCTGAACAAGCAGATTCGCCTGCAGGAGTTCCAGCAGCAGGTCGGCGAGGCGCTGCGCCAGGTGCAGGCCGAGGTGGCGGACGCTGAAGAACGCCTGGTGGCGCTGAACGATACCTTGAAGCGCACCCAGATCACCGCCCCGGTAGCGGGCACCGTGGTCGGGCTCAAGGTGCATACCCTGGGCGCGGTGGTGCGCGGCGGCGACCCGCTGATGGACCTGGTGCCCATGGGCGACGGCTTTATCGTCGAGGCCAAGGTGGCCAACCACGACGTCGACCATCTGTACCTTGGCCAACCGGCGGAAATCCGCTTCAGCGCCTTCAACCAGCGGCTGTCCAACGTCATCGACGGTGAGGTCGTCCACGTCAGCGCCAACAGTTTCGAGGACGAGGCGACGCGCCAGCGCTACTACAAGGTACGCATCCAGGTAACCGAACTCGGCGAGAAGGACATGACCGAGAATATGCGGCTGATGGCCGGCATGCCGGCAGAGGTGATGATCCGCACCAGCGAAAGAAGCTTCGCCAGCTATGTGGCGAAACCGATCGTGGACATGCTGGCACGGGCGATGCGGGAAGAGTAAGAAGGGTGACCGCCTTTTCACGCGACACCCTTGCGCGCGTGAAAGGCGGAACACCAAGGATCACCGGCCCTCCGCGACACCCTTGCGCGCGTGAAAGGCGGAACACAGAGGATCACCGGCCCTCCGCGACACCCTTACGCACGTGAAAGGCGGAACACCAAGGATCACCGGCCCTCCGCGACACCCTTACGCGCGTGAAAGGCGGAACACCAAGGATCACCGGCCCTCCGCGACACCCTTGCGCGCGTGAAAGGTGGAACACCGAGGATCACCGACCTCGCATCAGGCGTTGAAGCGAATCGTCCCGATCCGCGACACCTCGTAGCCGCCAAGGCTTTCCGCCTGGTCCCGTAAACGCTCACCCCGGGCGAAGGCGAACAGCCGCTGCAGGGCATCGCTGAAATAGCTGCGTCGCCGCAACAGCAGGTCGAAAGACTCCTGGTGCAGGGGCAGGAAATGAAGCCCCTGGCGCCTTGCTGCGGCCTCCACACCAAGCCCCATGTCCGCCCTGCCCTGGGCAACGGCAAGCGCCAGGTCGTCCTCGCTTGTCGCCGGATGCTCCACCATATCCAGCCGCTCCATCTCGATGCCCTGCCGCTCCAGCAGCCAACCCAGCAAGCGGTGGGCGCCGGCGCCCTCGGGGCGCCGACCGATACGCAGCCCCGGCCTTGCCAGGTCACCCAGGCCTTTGAGGCCAAGCGGGTTGCCCTGCGCCAGCATCAGCCCCTGGGTACGTCTGGCCCAGTGCACCACCACCAGGTCACGCATGCCACCGAGGCCAAGCTCCGAGGGCACATTGTAGCGCCCCGCCCCGTCCAGCAGATGAGCACCCACCACCATGGCCTTGCCCGCCAGCAGCCGCTGGATGCCGTCGCCGCTGCCCAGGCAAAGGCTCGCCAGGCCACAGCCGCTCTCGCGCATCGCCCAGTCCAGCAGCGGGTCCTGACTGCCGGCCATCACCTCCAGCGGCTCGGTCGCGGAAGACTGATCCCCCTCCAGGTGGTTCATCAGCCACAGGTCGATGGCATGACGTGGAAACAGCAGTTTGCCGGTGGCACGGGTGCAGGGAATCTGCCCCTGGCGGACCAGATCGTAGACCTTGCGTGGCTTCAACCGCAGATAGTCGGCCACCTCTGCAGTGGTGAGGTAGCGAGGCAGGACGGGTTCGACCATCGGGTTACCTCCAAAAGGTGTAGAGGGTCACTTTGCAGGAAGTGGTCTATGGCTGCATATATTACGGCCATGGGGTGCGCGTCGCAGTAGATCATCACATCATGCCGGTAGACCGGAAAACGGCAAGCACCCGACGCCCCCAAATCGACCGAGACACGATGACCGACTCTGCCTTCCTTACTGCCCTTGAACTCGTCATCGGTCTGGACGCCGACCTGCTCTACATCGTCGGGCTATCGCTGAAGATCTCGCTGACCGCCGTCGCCATCGCTGCCCTGGTGGCCTTTCCATTGGGGGCGGCGCTGGCGCTGTTTCGCTTTCCAGGCCGTGCCCCTCTTATCGTCACCCTCAATGCCCTGATGGGCCTGCCGCCGGTGGTGGCGGGGCTCGCCGTCTATCTATTGCTGTCCCGGGCAGGGCCGCTGGGTTCACTAGGGCTGCTGTTTACCCCCACCGCCATGGTCGTGGCCCAGGTCATCCTGGTGCTGCCGATCCTGGCGGCCCTGACCCGTCAGAAGGTCGAGGAGCTCCACGGCGAGTACGCCGAACAGCTCGCCTCCATCGGGGTTTCTCGGCGGCGCCGTATTCCGACCTTGCTGTGGGACGCCAGGCTGTCGCTGATCACTGTGGTGCTGGCCGGCTTTGGCCGCGCCAGCGCCGAGGTCGGGGCGGTGATGATCGTCGGCGGCAACATCGACGGCGTCACCCGGGTGATGACGACGGCCATCGTGCTGGAGACCAGCAAGGGCAACCTGCCCCTGGCGCTGGGCCTGGGTATCGTGTTGCTGACACTGGTGGGGGTCATCAATGCACTGGCGCATCTGCTGGGCGAAGCGACGCGGAGGCAGCTCGGATGACCCATCTGACCCTTTCGGTGCCGGCCACGACGCCACGCCTGAACTTCGATCGCGTCAGTTATGCATCCCGTGGGCAGACGCTGCTGGGGCCGCTGTCGCTGAACCTGGAGGGCCATCGCCGCACCCTGATCATGGGGCCCAACGGCGCCGGCAAGAGCCTGCTGATGCGCCTGGCCCATGGTCTGCTGCAGCCGACGTCGGGGCGCCTGGTGTGGGAAGGCGCGGCGCCGCGCCAGGCCATGGTGTTCCAGCGCCCGGTGCTGCTCAGACGCTCGGCCCTGGCCAACCTCGAGTATGCCCTGGCGGTGCAGCGGGTGCCGCGGCGTCAGCGTCGCGAACGGGCCAGGGAGGCGCTGGCGCGGTTTGGTCTGGAGGCGCTCGCCCGGCGACCGGCCAGGGTACTGTCCGGCGGCGAACAGCAGCGCCTGGCGCTGGCCCGGGCCTGGCTGCTGTCGCCCGAGGTGCTGTTTCTCGATGAGCCCACCTCGGCCCTGGATCCCGCCGCCATTCGCGCCGTGGAGGCCGCCATCGGCGACTTTCACCGCCAGGGGGTACGCATCGTGATGACCAGCCATGACCTTCATCAGGCCCGCCGACTGGCCGACGAGGTGATCTTGCTGCACCACGGCAGGCTGGTCGAACAGAGCCCTGCAGCGACCTTCTTCGACGCCCCGGTCACCGCCGAGGGCCACGCCTTTGTCCACGGCGAGCTGCTCGATTGAGCGGCCTGCCCCATCCAGAAGTCCGATCAACCCACGCAAGGAAGGCCCCCATGACAAGATATCAAGCCTCCACTCCTGCCAGTGCTCTGCTCTCCGGCGCCCTGCTGGTCGCCGGTCTGGCGGTGTGCGCAACCAGTGCCCAGGCCGAGGATGAGCCCCCTTTTATCACCCTGGCCTCCACCACCTCGACCCAGAACTCGGGGCTGTTCGATGCCATCATCCCGAGCTTTACCGAGGACTCCGGCATCGACGTCCGTGTGGTCGCCGTGGGCACCGGACAGGCCTTCGAGATCGCCAGGCGCGGGGACGCCGACAGCCTGCTGGTGCACGACACCGCCGGCGAGGAAGCCTTCGTGGCGGACGGCTACGCCACCGAGCGCGCCGACGTCATGTACAACGACTTCGTGCTGATCGGCCCGGCCGAGGATCCCGCAGGCATCCGTGACGCCGACAGCGCAGCCGAGGCGCTCAACCAGATCGCCGACAACGCGTCGCCCTTCGCCTCCCGTGGCGACGACAGCGGCACCAACCGGGCGG
Organism: Halomonas sp. MMSF_3323; assembly: GCF_030733595.1. Lineage (NCBI taxonomy): Bacteria > Pseudomonadati > Pseudomonadota > Gammaproteobacteria > Oceanospirillales > Halomonadaceae > Halomonas > Halomonas sp. MMSF_3323. Next base: position 129,379 of record NZ_JASHIT010000003.1, read on the forward strand.
AGCTGCGGCTGTGGGAGTCGGCGGGGGTCGAACCCGGCGGCGACTGGTACCGTGAACTGGGCAGCGGCATGGGGGCCACCCTCAACACCGCGGCGGGCATAGGTGCCTACGTGATGTCGGATCGTGCCACCTGGGTGGCCTTCGACAACCGTCAGGATCTCGAGCTGCTGTTCGAAGGGGACGAGGTGCTGTTCAACCAGTACGGCAGCCTCAAGCTGTCGCCCGAGCGCCATCCGGAGCTCAAGCACGACCTGGCCGACCAGTGGCACGACTGGCTGTTGTCCGAGGCGGGCCAGCAGGCCATCGGCGACTTCGAGGTCAAGGGACAGCAGCTGTTCTTTCCCAACGCCGACAGCGAGTAATCGCTGGCTTGCGCTGAAGCCGGCGGCCGCGCCCGAGGCAGCAACGTCAACTGACCAGGGTCGTAGCAGGGTCATATATCTCGGTCTAGGCTGATACGAGGATTGACGCGAGACGGGCGAAGGCACGCGATCGGCGTGCTTCGTTCGTCCCCATGACCGACAAGGACCCTCAATGCGAGCTCGCATCCTCTCTCTGTGCCACTGCCCGATCCCCCGCCAGGACCACCAGCACGGCGACAAGGTCGATGCCAAGATCATCAACCTGACGCCGGTGCTGGGCATGCGCGACCTCGGCTGTCGCCGAGTCACCCTGGCACCTGGCTGCCACGCCTGGCCTTTCCACTTCCATCACAACAATGACGAGATGTTCATCGTGCTCAAGGGCAAGGGCAGCGTGCGTCTGGGTGAGAAACGCTACCCCATCGTCGAGGGGGAGCTGATCGCGGCCCCCGCCGGCGACGCCGACTGCGCCCACCAGATCATCAACGACTCCGACGAACCCCTGACCTACCTGTGTATCAGCAGCATGAACGCACCGGACGTGATGGAGTATCCCGACTCAGGCAAGTTTGGTGTACTGGCCGGCAGCGCTCCGGGCGGCGACAAGGCCGAGCGCAGCTTCGAACACTACGGCATGCGCCAGGACGCGGTGGACTACTGGCAGGACGAAGGTTGATGGGACCGGCGTGCCTGGAGGCAGACGGCTCACCCTCGCCGTATCGCTCCATGCCTCGTGCCAGGCGCGCTTTCTCAGACGTTGCCGATCTCGTCCCTGAATCTGGCCTGGCATTGAACCACTGCCATTATCCTGATCTCGACCTGAACCGCACGGCCGCCCTGTTCACCCCATCGCCCTGACCCGAAGGCGTCGTCTGGCGCTTCTGGTGGCTACCCACTGCCGGGCGCCTGCCGCTCGACTACCCGCACCTATCTACCAACTTTGGTCGCAAGCATCACAAGCTGCACTTTACGTTAACGTAAACCTTGCCTAGTCTTCTTGTCATCCCGTGAACGCTCACCGCCTGCGGTGCCGTTTCACCTCGTCACCAACACCATCAATAAAGATGGTCCGGCCCCCTCCTGGCGCCGTATCGACCATCAAGGATGCCCCGGAGCCCATCATGTTCAGCCCCTACACGCCTCTCGATTTCGGCCTCGACGAAACCCTGGTCATGCTGCGCGACCAGGTCAATGCCTTCGCCCGCGACGAGATCGCCCCCCGCGCCGGCGAGATCGACGAGAAAAACGAATTCCCCGCCGACCTGTGGCAGAAGTTCGGCGACATGGGCCTGCTCGGCATCACCGTGTCCGACGAGGACGGCGGCACCGGCATGGGTTATCTGGCCCACTGCATCGCCATGGAAGAAATCTCCCGGGCCAGCGCCTCGGTGGGCCTGTCCTACGGCGCCCACTCCAACCTGTGCGTCAATCAGCTCAAGATCAACGCCTCCGCCGAACAGAAGGCCAAGTACCTGCCCAAGCTGATCTCCGGCGAGCACGTCGGGGCGCTGGCCATGTCGGAGCCGGGCGCCGGTTCCGACGTGGTGTCGATGAAGCTGCGCGCCCGCAAGGACGGCGACCGCTATATCCTCAACGGCAACAAGATGTGGATCACCAACGGCCCCGACGCCGACGTGCTGGTGGTCTACGCCAAGACCGATCCTGACGCCGGCTCCAAGGGCATGACGGCCTTTATTATCGAGAAGGGCTTTGCCGGCTTCTCCACCGCCCAGAAGCTCGACAAGCTCGGCATGCGCGGCTCCAACACCTGCGAACTGGTGTTCGAGGACTGCGAAGTCCCCGCCGAGAACGTGCTGGGCGAGGTCGGCAAGGGCGTGCGCGTGCTGATGAGCGGGCTGGACTACGAGCGCACCGTGCTGGCTGCTGGCCCCATCGGCATTATGCAGGCGGCGATGGACGTGGTGGTGCCCTACATCCACGAGCGCAAGCAGTTCAACCAGTCCATCGGCGAGTTCCAGCTGGTCCAGGGCAAGGTTGCCGACATGTACACCACCCTGAACGCCTGCCGCGCCTACCTTTATACCGTCGCCGCCGCCTGCGACCGCGGCCAGACCTCGCGCAAGGACGCCGCCGGGGTGATCCTCTACTGCGCCGAGAAGGCCACCCAGGTGGCGCTGGACGCCATCCAGCTGCTCGGCGGCAACGGCTACATCAACGAGTACCCGACCGGGCGCCTGCTGCGTGACGCCAAGCTCTACGAGATCGGTGCCGGCACCAGCGAGATCCGGCGCATGCTGATCGGGCGTGAGCTGTTCAACGAATCCAAGTAAGGGGAGCCGGTCATGGCGATTCTGGACACCAAGATCAACCCGCGCTCCGAGGACTTCCAGGCCCGGGACGCGGCCATGCGCGCCGAGGTCGGCAAACTGGCCGAACTGACCGCTGCCATCCGCCGTGGCGGTGGCGACAAGGCCCGTAGCCGGCACGAATCCCGCGGCAAGCTGTTCGTGCGCGACCGCATCGACCACCTGCTCGACGAGGGCTCGCCCTTCCTCGAATTGTCGGCGCTGGCCGCCCATGAGGTGTATGACACCGAAGTGCCGGCGGCCGGCATCGTCACCGGCATCGGCCGCGTTTCGGGCGTCGAGTGCGTGATCGTCGCCAACGACGCTACCGTCAAGGGCGGCACCTATTTTCCGCTGACGGTGAAGAAGCACCTGCGCGCCCAGGAAGTCGCGCGCAAGCATCGCCTGCCCTGCGTCTACCTGGTCGACTCCGGCGGTGCCTTTCTGCCGCGCCAGGACGAGGTATTCCCCGACCGCGACCACTTCGGCCGGATCTTCTACAACCAGGCCACCCTGTCGGCGGAGGGGATTCCCCAGATCGCCGTGGTGATGGGCTCCTGCACCGCCGGTGGCGCCTATGTGCCGGCCATGGCCGATGAATCGATCATCGTGCGCGAGCAGGGCACGATCTTTCTCGGCGGCCCGCCGCTGGTCAAGGCCGCGACCGGCGAGACCATCAGCGCCGAGGACCTGGGCGGCGCCGACGTCCATACCCGGATCAGCGGGGTCGCCGACCACTACGCCGACAACGACGCCCACGCCCTGCAGATCGCCAGGCGCTGCGTGGCCCGCCTGAACTGGCAGAAGCGCGGCGAGCTGGCGATGGCCGCTCCGCGCCCGCCCAGCCTCGACCCCGAGGAGCTCTACGGTATCGTCGGTACCGACCTCAAGAAGCCCTTCGAGGTGCGCGAGGTCATCGCGCGGATCGTCGACGGCTCCGACTTCGACGAGTTCAAGCGCTACTACGGCGATACCCTGGTCACCGGCTTCGCCCATATCCACGGTCATCCGGTGGGTATCGTCGCCAACAACGGGGTGCTGTTCTCGGAGAGCGCGGTCAAGGGCGCCCACTTCATCGAGCTGTGTGCCCAGCGCAAGATTCCGCTGGTGTTCCTGCAGAACATCACCGGCTTCATGGTCGGCTCGAAGTACGAGCACGAGGGCATCGCCAAGCATGGCGCCAAGCTGGTGACCGCGGTGTCCTGCGCCAAGGTGCCCAAGTTCACGGTGCTGATCGGCGGCAGCTTCGGTGCCGGCAACTACGGCATGTGCGGCCGCGCCTTCGAGCCCAACCTTTTGTTCATGTGGCCCAACGCCCGCATCTCGGTGATGGGCGGCGAGCAGGCCGCCGGCGTGCTGTCCCAGGTCAAGCGCGAGCAGATCGAACGCGCCGGCGAGTCCTGGTCCGCCGAGGACGAAGAGGCCTTCAAGAAGCCGACCCGCGAACAGTACGAACACCAGGGCCATCCCTACTACGCCAGCGCCCGACTGTGGGACGACGGCGTGATCGACCCGGCCCAGACCCGCGATGTACTGGGCCTGTCGCTGGCCGCCGCGATGAATGCCGAGATCGAACAGACGCGCTTCGGCGTCTTCCGCATGTAATGCCCTCAAGGATGGATCCCATGTCAGACATGTCCCAACTACGGATCGACGCCCGGGGGGTTGCCTGGTTGACCCTGACCCGCCCCGAGGTGCACAACGCCTTCGACGACGCCCTGATCGGCGAGCTCAACGCCCACCTGGATCAGGTACGCCAGGCCGCCGACAGCGGCGAGGTACGAGTGCTGGTGCTGGGTTCAGAGGGCAAAAGCTTCTCCGCCGGCGCCGACCTCAACTGGATGAAGCGCATGGTCGACTACAGCGTCGACGACAACCTGGCCGACTCGCGTGAGCTGTCTCGCCTGATGCACGGCCTCGACAGCCTGCCCTGCGTGACGGTGTGCCGGGCCCAGGGTGCGGCCTTCGGTGGCGCGGTAGGCCTGGCCGCCTGCTGCGACATCGTGATCGCCTCCGACAGGGCCAAGTTCTGCCTGTCCGAGGTGCGCATCGGGCTGTCGCCGGCGGTCATCAGCCCCTACGTGCAGCGCGCCATCGGCAGCCGTCAGATTCGCCGCTACGCGCTCAGCGCCGAAGTGATGGATGCCGCCACCGCCCAGCGACTGGACCTGGTCCACCGGGTGGTCGCCGCCGACGAACTCGACGCCGCCATCGACGCGATGCTCCACACCCTGCTGGCCACCTCGCCCCAGGCCAGCCGGGCCACCAAGGGCCTGCTGGCGGAAGTCGCCAGAGACACCGACAGTGACGCCACCCGCGAGCGCACCTGTCAGGTCATCAGTGAACTGCGCACCAGCGCCGAAGGCCAGGAGGGACTGGCGAGTTTCCTCGAGAAGCGCCGTCCGGCCTGGGCCGACACCGCCTCTTCCACCAGCCCCCCTTCATCCGCCAGCCCCCCCTCATCCACCAGCAAAAAAGGGAGCGCCTCATGAGCTCGAATCCGTCAGACCGCCAGCCGCGCTTCGACACTCTGCTGGTGGCCAATCGTGGCGAGATCGCCTGTCGTGTCATGGCCACCGCCCGGGCCATGGGCCTGAAGACGGTGGCGGTGTACTCCGACGCCGATGAAGGCGCGCGCCACGTGCGCGAAGCCGACGAGGCGATCCGCATCGGTCCGGCGCCGGCCCGGGAAAGCTATCTCGATGTCGACAAGGTCATCGCGGCGGCCCGCCGCAGCGGCGCCGGCGCCATCCATCCCGGCTACGGTTTCCTGTCGGAAAACGAGGCCTTCGTCAGCGCCTGCGAAGACGCCGGTATCGTCTTCGTCGGCCCGCCCGCCTCCAGCATCAAGGCCATGGGCGACAAGTCCGCCGCCAAGGCCCGCATGATGGACGCCGGGGTGCCACTGGTGCCGGGCTACCACGGCGATGATCAGGACGACGACCTGCTCAAGCGCGAGGCCGACGCCATCGGCTATCCGGTGCTGCTCAAGGCCAGCGCCGGTGGCGGCGGCAAGGGCATGCGCGTGGTCGAGAACGCCGACGAATTCCAGGCGGCCCTGGACGGCTGCCGACGGGAGTCCCGCGCGGCCTTCAACGACGACCGCATGTTGATCGAGAAGTACCTGACCCAGCCTCGCCACGTCGAGGTCCAGGTGTTCTGCGACAGCCACGGCGGCGGCGTCTACCTGTTCGAGCGCGACTGCAGCGTGCAGCGTCGTCACCAGAAGGTGCTAGAGGAAGCCCCTGCACCGGGCATGACCCTGCAACTGCGCCAGGCCATGGGCGAGGCGGCGGTGCGCGCGGCCCAGGAGATCGGTTACGTCGGCGCCGGCACGGTGGAGTTTCTGCTCGACGCCTCACCGGGGCAGGACGGCTCCTTCTATTTCATGGAGATGAACACCCGCCTACAGGTGGAACACCCTGTCACCGAGATGATCACCGGGCAGGACCTGGTCGAGTGGCAGCTGCGCGTGGCCATGGGCGAGCGCCTGCCGCTGAGCCAGGATGAGCTGACCATCGACGGCCACAGCTTCGAGGCGCGGCTTTACGCCGAGGACGCCGACCAGGACTTCCTGCCCGCCACCGGCCTGCTCAGCCACTTTTCGCTGGACCTCGAGGGCGCCTCGCTGGACCCGGCCAGGGTGCGCCTGGACAGCGGGGTCGAAAGCGGTGACATGGTGTCGATGCACTACGACCCAATGCTGGCCAAGCTGATCACCCACGGCCCCGACCGCGCCTCGGCGCTGGCGGCCCTGAACCGCGCCCTGGCGGCGCTGGACGTGCGTGGTGTGGTCACCAACCGCGGCTTCCTGCAGCGCCTGGCCACCCACCCGGACTTCCAGGCGGCCAACCTCGATACCCGCTTTATCGAACGCCACGAGGACAGCCTGTTCGCCTCCCGCGGCCTCGACCAGGACAGCCTGGCCAGCGCCGCCCTGGTGGCGCTGCATCAACTGTCTCGGGAGTGCGAGAGCGACTCGCCCTGGGACCGCCACGACGGCTTTCGCCTGAACGGCCCGCGCCAGATTCGTATCGCCCTGTGCGACCCGCGCGAGGCGCTGGACGCCGAGCCTGCGAGCCTGGCGCTGGTCGAGGGACGTCATGGGGCCAGTGACGACGCCTGGCAGCTCAGTATCAGCGGGGCCAATCGCGACGAGGTCCAGCAGGTATCGGCGAGCCTCACCGATCTGCCCGGCGACGCCGTGGCGATCACCCTGGACGGCCACCGCCGCCGCCTGCAGGCGCGCCTGGTGGGCGAAGGCAAGGAGCGCAACGAGATCGTGCTGTCGAGCCCCGAGGGCGAGGTCCGCCTCTACTGGCGGCGTATCGACGCCATCGACCACGGCCAGCACGAGGTCGAGTCGACCCTGACCGCGCCCATGCACGGTACCGTGGTGGCGCTGCTGGTGGAGCCCGGTGCTGCCGTTGCCAAGGGTGACGCCCTGATGGTGATGGAAGCGATGAAGATGGAGCACACCCTCACCGCCCCGGCCGACGGCGCCGTGGCCAGCTTCCACTTCGCCGCCGGCGACACCGTCGGCCAGGGCGACGTGCTGCTGGAGTTCGACGCCGGCGCGTCGTCAACAGAGGCGCAGTCAGAGACACAGCCCGAAACCGAGCAAAAGGAGTCCCGCTGATGCCCCTTCCCGCCAGCGTTCGCATCGTCGAAGTCGGGCCTCGCGACGGCCTGCAGAACGAGCCGGACCCGATCACCACGGCGACCAAGCTCGAACTGGTCGAACGCCTGGCCAAGGCCGGCCACCGCCATATCGAGGCGGCCAGCTTCGTGTCGCCCAAATGGGTGCCACAGATGGCCGACCACCGCGAGGTGATGACCGCCCTGATGCGAGAGGGCAAAGGCCAGCCAGGGGTGCGCTATTCGGCGCTGACCCCCAACCTCAAGGGACTGGAGGCGGCCATCGAGTGCGGCGTCGATGAGGTGGCGGTGTTCGGCGCGGCCTCGGAGTCGTTCTCGCAAAAGAACATCAACTGCTCCATCGCCGAGTCGCTCGAGCGCTTCGCCCCGGTGGTGGAACGCGCCCGCGATCAGGGAATCCAGGTGCGCGGCTATGTGTCCTGCGTGCTCGGCTGCCCCTACGAAGGCGACATCGCCCCCGAGCAGGTGGCGGCGGTCGCCCGGGCGCTGGACGAGATGGGCTGCTACGAGGTGTCACTGGGCGACACCATCGGCACCGGTACCCCGCTCAAGGCCCGGCGCATGCTCGAGGCGGTGGCCCGTGACGTTCCGGTCGAGCGTCTGGCCGCCCACTTCCACGACACCTATGGCCAGGCGCTGGCCAATCTGGCCGCGGTGCTCGAAGACGGCGTCCAGGTGATCGACAGCTCGGTGGCGGGCCTCGGCGGCTGCCCCTACGCCAAGGGCGCCAGCGGCAATGTCGCCACCGAGGACGTGGTCTACCTGCTTGAAGGCCTGGGCATCGAAACCACGGTGGACCTCGAGCGCATCGCCGCCGTGGGCGACTGGATCACCCGCGCCATCGGGCGTCCCAATCGCTCCAAGGCCGGTGTGGCGGTGGTTGCCAAGGGCTGACCAATGCCGAGGGGGGAAGGAGGGAAGCAAGAAACAGGGCCTGAGCGATTCTTCCCTCCCTTCCCTCTCCCTTCCCTCTCTCTTTCCTCTCCCTTCCCTCTCCCTTCCCTCTTCCTTCTCTCTTTGCTCTCCCTTCCGCTTCCTTTCCATCCCGCGACATACATCGCATCGTGCTATTCTCAGTGTCAGTCCATGAGAGGAACAGGACATGAGCGCACAGGGCCAACGCATTCTCGAGCAGATTCAGCAGCAGCTGCAGCAATCTACCGAGGCGGCAGAGACGGCAGGCTGGGATGACGTGGATATCACTGCCTCGGGTACCGTGGTGGTGCGCAGGTACGCCAGCAAGGACGCCGCCGAGCGCGAGCGCCAACGCATCGACCAGAGCTTCCCCCTGGCTTCCCACGACAGCCAGTAGCAGCGTAGCCGCCCACCATGATCGGGCTGCTCATCTTTCCCGTGCTGGTGTGTGGCTATATCTACCTCACCGAAAGCCCTGCCGAACGCATCCGTATCAGCCTCTACCATGGCTGGTCGCTCTACATTCGTGCCGCGCAGTTCGGCATTCTTATTGTCGCGGTGGTCGCCTTGCTGTTCGCCAGCTGATGGCAACCGGACTTTATCTGCAACGCCTCCTCCTCCCGCCACCATGGCATCGCTTCCGATTGCTTCATTCGTCACGAACAGAACAAGCAGGGCGAACACTTCCCCGCCCTCGGTAGTGCGAAGGCTCCTTCAATGCCTGCGTGGCGCGGCCCCCTGAGTCTCCGGGCAACTGTGCCGATCGGGTCGCAAGCGTTTACAGGGTTGGTTGTGAATGCAGCGGGCGCCGCCTAGCGTTATGCCTTGTAGGAAAAGTGCCTGCGCTCGCCGACGTTACCTCGCCAGCCTGGCAAGCAAAGCACTGACTGCACCGATTGGACCACAGGGAAGCCCCTCATGACCCCCGTTCTCGTCTTCTGCCTGATCGCGGCGCTCGGTATCGGCGCCCAGTGGCTGGCCTGGCGCTGGAAGGTGCCGGCCATCGTTCTGCTGCTGCTGAGCGGCGTACTCATCGGCCCGGTAACCGGTGTGCTCGACCCACGCTCGGTATTCGGCGAGTTGCTCGAACCGCTGATCGCGGTCGCCGTGGCGATGATCCTGTTCGAGGGTGGCCTGACGCTGAACCTGACACGGCTGAAGGGCGCGGAGCTTGCGGTGAAGCGCCTGGTGTTCTTCGGCGGCCCGCTGGTCTGGCTGCTGGCGACCCTGTCGGGTCACTACATCGGTGGACTGACCTGGGCATCGGCCTCGGTTCTTGGCGGCATCCTGATCGTCACCGGCCCCACCGTCATCATTCCCCTGCTGCGCCAGGCCAGCCTCAAGCGGCGTCCGGGGGAAATCCTGCGCTGGGAGGCGATCCTCAATGACCCGGTGGGCGCCCTGGCGGCGGTGCTGGCCTTCGAACTCGCCATCGTTCTCAACTCCTCTCACTCGCTGTCGATGACCCTCGGCCATATGGCGCTGGGCATCGCGGTGGCGAGCGCGGTGGGACTGGCCACCGCCTGGGGCCTGATCCGCGCGATCAAGGGCGGCCATATCCCCGAGTTTCTCAAGGTGCCGGTGATCATCTTCTTCGTCATGGCCACCTACGCCCTGCCCAATGCGCTGCTGCATGAAAGCGGCCTGCTGGCGGTCACCGTGATGGGCGTGGTGATCGGCAATTCGTCGCTGTCGTCGCTGGACGAGATCCGCCGCTTCAAGGAGAACATCACCGTACTGCTGGTCTCCGGGGTATTCATCCTGCTGGCCGCTCAGGTGGACCTGGGCACCCTGGCCACCCTGACGACCCGCGAGATCCTGTTCGTCGCGGTGGTACTGCTGCTGGTCCGCCCGCTGGCAGTCTTCATATCGTTGATCAAGGTCGACCTGCCCTTCGGCGAGAAGCTGATGGTCGGCTGGATCGGTCCACGCGGAGTGGTCGCGGTGGCCATCGCCGGTCTGTTCGGCGCGCGCCTGGTCGACATCGGCATCGAGGACGCCGCCCTGCTGTCGCCATTGGCCTTTGCCATCGTCGCCGTCACGGTGCTGCTTCACGGCTTCTCGCTGCAACCCCTGGCCCGTCGCTTCAATCTTCAGTCCACCGATACCAAGGGGCTGTTGATCATCGGCGCCAACCCCTTCACGGTCGCCCTTGCCGAGGCCATCCAGTCCACCGGGCGCCCGGTGCTGATCGCCGATCGCAACTACAACCATCTGCGCCAGGTCAGAGGCCGCGACATTCCCACCTACTACGGCGAGGTACTCACCGAGGAGGCCGAACTGACGCTGGAGTTCAGCCGCTTCGACAGCATGGTGGCGCTGACCGACAACGACGACTACAACGCCCTGCTGTGCATGCACTATGCCCCCGAATTCGGCCACCATCAGGTGTACCGCTTCGCCCCGGGGGGCGGTGCCGGTGGCGATCATCTCGAGCAGACCCTGGGCGGGCGCTTCTTCGCCAAGGAACTCGACTTCGAACAGGCCACCAACTACATCCGCGAGGGCTGGTGCGTCCGTCTGACGCGCCTCAGCGAGAGCTATTCGTTCGAGGACTATCGACGCGACAACCCCGACGCCCGGGTGATCTCGACCTACAGCGAGGATGGCGAAGTACGCGTCATGCACAAGGATGAAAGCTTCGATGCCGGTGACGGCGAGACCCTGCTCGCCCTGGTGCCCGACGACACCCATCAGGACAAGGCAGAGCGCCACGCCAGACGCCAGGAGCAACAACCAGCGGCTGGGGCTGGGGCTGGGGCAGAATCAGGCGCGACGAGTGTCAGCGTTGACGACGGAGCCCATGACGATGACGACGGCGACTCCCGCGACAACACGACTCCCGGACGCGAACCGCCTGAACAGGGCTGATCCGGCGAGGTATCGTGGCGGGTGCGGAACTTGTGTAGCCTGGGAAGGCCTAACGCCAGGCGAGCCTTTTCCACGGCTCCCTTCATATGACAAGGAGATGTTTCATGAACGCCAGCTGGATCCCTGTTGCCGCCTTCACTGCACTGTTCACCGCCCTGGCCGGCTGTGCCGGCGGCAGTGGCCATGATGACAGTGCCGACGCCGCAGCCTCGCCCTCCGCCGACTACATCTGCCAGGATGGCAGCCAGTTCACCATCGTCTTCGACAGTCAGGACAGCGCCGAGGTACAGATGCACGGCGACAGCTTCCCGCTCGAACGCCAGCCCGCCGCCTCGGGCATGCACTACGCCTCGGAAAACGGCCAGCACGTCTTCCGTGGCAAGGGCAACGAGGCCACCTGGACCATCGGCCGGCGCATGCCGGTGCAGTGCGAAGTCAGGAGCTGACGCCCGCGCTATTCCCGGACGCTCTCCGCAGTCAACCGACAAACGCATTTCCGCCGCCGGCTTTCCGCAAGGAAAGTCGGCGGCATTCGCCAGACATTTCTCCAGCGGCACAACGACCAAGCCGCAGCAGGAGGCAAGATGGCACGCTACTTCAACGACCCCACCCTACCCAGCCCCGAGTTTCCGGGCTCCCATCTGGTCATGGACGAACACTACGTCCATCTGTCGGGGCTGACCGCCGCCGATATCCAGGGCAGTGACGCCATTCTCGGTGACGCCGCCGAAGAAACTCGCTGGATCCTCAGGCGACTGTCTCACCTGCTCGAGCAGGCGGATTGCACCCTGGCCGACACCGTGCGTGTTCAGGTACACCTCACCGACCTGTCGTTGCAACAGGCGGTGGATGATGTCTATTCCGAGTGGTTCGAGGCTGCGCGCTATCCGGCGCGTACCTGCACCGTGTCGCCACAGCTGCATGGCGGCGCCGCAGTGGAGATCACCCTGACCGCCCGGCGGCCCGAGGGGGCATCGCCTGATGAGCCCAGCGAGGGCTGAGTCTTGTCGACCAAGCCTTAGGCGCTGTCCGAAAAGTCGACGAGCGAAGGTTAGACAAGGCAAAAATCGGTGAGAAAGCGCAGTTTACGGGGTGTAAATGAGCATTTTGACCGGGCTGGCGCACCAGCCGATTTTTAACGCCGTATTACCGAGCGCAGGCACTTTTCAGACAAGCCCTAAGCTCCGATCGCGCCAGGCTGAATGGTTCAGGCCAGGATCATCACCACGCAGGCCGCGGTGAGCGCCCCCATCACCCCATTGAACACCCGCCAGGATCGGTCGCTCTTCAACAGGCGGCCGATGGCGGTGCCAAACCCTGCCCACAGAGCGATGCAGGGCAGCCCCACCAGTTCCGCCACGCCCGCCAGCAACAGGGCGTTGACCCAGGGGTTGCCGCCGTCCGGCAGGAACCCCGCCATCAACGCGATACCCATGACCCACGCCTTGGGGTTGGCAAACTGGAACGCCGCCGCCTGCACGAAGGACAGCGGGCGGGCATCGCCTACCCGCAGGTCCGGCGGCGGGGCCGTCGCGATCTTCCACGCCAGGTACAACAGGTACAGGCTGCCGACCAGCTTGAGTCCGCCCTGCACCACCGGATAGCGCTCGAACACCACCCCGAGCCCGAGCGCGATCGAGGCGAACAGCACAAAACAGCCGCCCAGGATGCCGAACAGGTGTGGCAGGGTACGCAGGAAGCCGTAGTTGGCGCCAGAGGCGGTCAGCATCACGTTGTTGGGACCCGGCGTGATGGTCATGGACACCATGAACAGCGCTGCCGGAAGCAGAAAGGCGAGCTGACTAGCGGTCTCTTCCATGATTGTACCCCTACAATTTTTGCATTATGGTGTGAAACAAGGTGAATTGACCCCGATTTTTAAAGCATACTCAGGCAACAATTGCCGTCAAAGAGTTTATTGTCACCATGACAATCTGGGCTCCCTCCCTCGAATTCGACTCCCGCTCGGCCCGCTATCGTCAGATCGCCTCGGCCATCGGCGAGGCCATCGACCAGGGCCAGCTCGCCGCCGGCGATCGACTGCCCCCGCAACGGACCCTGGCCGACGCGCTGGGCGTCACCGTGGGCACCATCACCCGCGCCTACAGCGAAGCCCAGCAACGGGGCTGGGTATCGTCCCGGGTCGGCAGTGGCACCTACGTCAATGACGCCGCCGCCGGAAACAGCCCCTTCGATGTACACGTCGCAGCCGACTCCGATGGCGTGGTCGACATGAGCCTGAGCTTTGCTCCGCCGCACCCCTGGCGTCATCAGTGTCTGCAGCAGGCCCTGGCGGAGGTGACCGAAGACCCGGCCTGCCTTGCCATGGTCGCCGCCTACCAGCCCGACATCGGCACCCGGCAGCACAGAGAGGCGCTGTCACGTTGGCTTGAGGATCTCGGCTTTCCCCTGCACGAGGTGCTGGCGATCACCCAGGGCGGCCAGCACGGCATCGACCTGTGCCTGAGAGCCCTGACCCGCCCCGGCGACAGCGTGGCCGCCGACGCCCTCACCTATCCAGGGTTCAACGCCGCCACCCGCCACGCTCACCTCAAGCCGATGGCGGTACCCCTGGACGACGACGGCATGGACATCGATGCACTGGCACGCCTGTGCCAGCGCCAGGTGCCCCGCCTGGTCTACCTGACCCCGGACCAGAACAACCCCACCAGCGCGGTGCTTTCGCCGCAGCGCAGGGAACAGCTCGTCGCCCTGGCGCGCCGCCATGACTTCTGGCTGATCGAGGACGCCGTCCAGTACCTGCCGCGGGAGGATCGCGGTGTGTCTCTGCTGGAACTGGCGCCGGAACGCACGCTGCAGGTGTTCAGCACCTCCAAGGTGCTTTCCGGTGGCCTCAGGGTCGGCACCCTGCAGATGCCGGCCACCCTGCGCGAGCGCATCGGCAGCCTGCTGCGGGCGCAGTCTTGGATGTGTCCGCCGCTGATGACCGAGGTGGCGCGGCGCTGGATCGCCTCGCCCCGCTACCCCGAACTGCTGGCCTGGCAGACCGCAGAGCTGGCCGCTCGGCAGCATCTGGCACGGGCAAGCTTCGAGGCCCTGACGCCCCGCCATCTCACCCATGGCGCCAACTTCTGGCTACCGCTGCCCGAAGGCCGCCGGGCCAGCGAGGTACAGGCCCTGCTGAAGAGCGAAGGCGTGCTGGTGGCAACGCCTGAACCCTTCTGTACCGGCAGCGAGCCGGCGCCCCAGGCCATTCGCCTGTGCGTGGGCGCCCCCGACAGCCGCGAGTCCCTGCAACAGGCCCTCGCCACCGTGCGACGTGTGCTGGAGCAGGGGGACACCAGCCCCTGGGCAACACTGTAGCGACGGTTCGACACCTGCCTGAATCCGCTGACGTTGTGCACCAGGTCCAGACGTCCATCGACCCATCCCTGCGCTAGCCGACCCGGTCGCCCACCCCGATCATGTCAGTGGCGAAATCTGTATAGAAGATCGGGCACAGTCTGTGACACACCCCGTCACTCCCCCCTGGCGATTCTTGCCTGCCGTTCGACGATAGCCGCCTTGACGCCGCGCCATTGCCCTGCTGTTAATGTATATACATTAAAGTTTCCCCATCATGTTCGGCCACGTCTCGGGAGCTCGCCACCATGCATCGACTCGTCATCACCCCAGGCCAACTCACCCTCCAGGACATGCGTCGGCTCCTCACGTCACCGACAGTGGTGTCTCTGGAACCCTCGGCATGTGCCGCCATCGGCGCCTCGGTGGCGACGGTGGCTGGCGTCATCGACGAGGGGCGCACCGCCTACGGGGTCAACACCGGCTTCGGCCTGCTGGCCCAGACCCGCATCGAGCGCGAACGCCTGGAGGTCCTGCAGCGCTCGCTGGTGCTATCCCACGCCACCGGCGTCGGTGAACGCCTGGACGACGAGCTGGTGCGACTGATCATGACGCTGAAGGTGGCAAGCCTGGCACGCGGCTACTCCGGCATTCGCGGCGAAGTCCTGGACGCCCTGATCACCCTGATCAACACCGAAGTCTGGCCGGTGATCCCCGCCAAGGGCTCGGTAGGTGCCTCGGGCGACCTGGCGCCACTGGCCCATATGAGTCTGGTGCTGCTGGGCGAGGGCCAGGCACGCCACCGTGGCGAGACCCTCTCGGGACGGGACGCCCTGAACGTGGCTGGCCTGTCGCCCCTGACCCTGGCACCCAAGGAGGGCTTGGCGCTGCTCAATGGCACCCAGGTCTCCACCGCGCTGGCGCTGCGCGGTCTGTTCGAGGCCGAAGATCTGTTCGCCAGCGCCACCGTGTGCGGCGCCCTTAGCGTCGAGGCGAGCCTGGCCTCACGGGTTCCCTTCGACGCCCGCATCCACGAACTGCGCGGCCAACCCGGGCAGATCGACGTTGCCAGGGCCTATCGTCACCTGCTCGAGGGCACCAGCGAGGTGGGGGCCTCCCACGCCGACTGTGACCGCGTCCAGGACCCCTACTCGCTGCGCTGCCAGCCTCAGGTCATGGGCGCGGTGCTCGACCAGATCCGCCACGCGGCCAGGGTGCTCGAGATCGAGGCCAACGCCGTCACCGACAACCCGCTGGTCTTCGCCGACAACGGCGACATCCTCTCGGGCGGCAACTTTCACGCCGAGCCGGTTGCCCTTGTGGCCGATAATCTGGCGCTGGCGCTGGCGGAGATCGGGGCCCTGTCGGAGCGACGCATCTCGCTGATGATGGACACCCACATGTCCCGGCTTCCCCCCTTCCTGGTCGAAAACGGCGGCGTGAATTCCGGCTTCATGATTGCCCAGGTGTCAGCCGCCGCGCTGGCCAGCGAGAACAAGGCTCTGGCCCACCCTCACAGCGTCGACAGCCTGCCTACCTCGGCCAATCAGGAGGACCATGTGTCCATGGCGCCGGCGGCGGGACGGCGACTCAAGGAGATGGCGGCCAATGTTCGCGGCGTGCTGGCCATCGAATGGCTGGCAAGTTGCCAGGGCCTCGACATGCGCGAGGGGCTCGCCTCGACACCTTTGCTGGAGCAGGCCCGTCAGCGACTGCGTCGCCGGGTGACCCACTATGACCACGATCGTTACTTCGCACCGGACATCGAGGCCGCCACACGTCTGCTGGACGAAGGCGCATTGTGTGACCTCGTTCTCGACGATCTTCTGCCCAGCCGCGCGCCCTGACTCGACAGGCTTCGCTGGTTCGGACTAAACCGAAAGGATCAATGAACTCAGCCCCAGGTGCCACAAACCCGCCACCAGCGAGAGTCAGCCGATGAATCATGACAAGATGGCCGCCAGACCACACGTCGAGCAACAGAGGCCGCTGCCCCACGCCTTCGTCATCCTCTTCTTTCTCGCCCTGCTGGCGGCCATCGTCACCTGGTTCGTCCCCAGCGGAAGCTTCGAACGCATCACCAACGCCGACGGGCGCTCGGTCATCGTCGCCGGCACCTACCAGGCCATCGACTCCCCGGGCATCGGTCCCTTCGAGTTCTTCAACGCCTTCTTCGAAGGAATGAAGAGCGGCTCGTCGATCATCTTCTTTCTGGTCATCGTCGGCGGTACCTTCGGGGTCCTGAGACGCTCCCGCGCCATCGAAGGGCTGGTCCACTTCCTGCTGGTGAAGCTCAAGGGCCGCGAGATCCTGATCATCCCGCTGATGATGACCTTCTTCGCCCTGTGTTCCGGCACCTACGGCATGATCGAGGGCAGCATCGTCTACATCTTCATCCTGCTGCCGCTGGCGCGACGTATCGGCTACGACGCCGTGGTCGCCGCCGCTATCCCGTTGATCGGCACCGCCATCGGATACACCGGCTCCTTTCTCAATCCCTTCAACGTCGGCGTCGCCCAGAGCATCGCCGAATTGCCGCTGTTTTCCGGCATGGGCTACCGCTTCGTCTGCTGGCTTGCGTTCGTCGCCCTGAGCATCGGCTACGTGATGTTCTACGCCCGTCGCGTGCAGGCAAGGCCAGAGCGCAGTGTGGTCTACGGCCTGGCCCCGCCCGATGAAGAAGGACCGGGCGATCACGTCGACCTGACCCCTCGCCACCTGCTGATCCTCGGCGCCTTCGCCCTGGCCCTGGTGGCGATCATCGCCGGAGTCAGTGCCTTCGGCTGGTACCTCAAGGAGATGGCCGGCGTCTTCCTGCTGCTGGGTATCGTCACCGGACTGCTCGCCGGTATGCGAGCCAACACCATCGCCGGGGCCTTTTCCACCGGCTGCAAGGACATGATGGACGGCGCCCTGGCGGTGGGCCTGGCCTTCACCATCGTGGTCATCGTGCAACACAGCGAGATCATCGACACCATCATCCATTCGCTTTCCACACTGATCGGCGACACCTCGGCGTCGGCCGCAGCACTGGGCATGTTCGCCATGCAAAGCGCGATGAACTTCATCGTCACCTCGGGCAGCGGCCAGGCGGCGCTGACCATGCCCATCATGACGCCCATCGCGGACCTCGCAGAGGTCCACCGCCAGGTCGCGGTGCTGGCCTTCCAGTTCGGCGACGGCATCTCCAATGCCTTTACTCCTACCGCCGGCTGGTTGATGGCGGGACTCACCATCGCCGGCATTCCCTGGAGCCGCTGGATGCGTTTCATGCTGCCGCTGATCGCCCTGCTCTATGCCCTCGGCGCTGTGCTCATCCTGCTGGCGACCCTGGTGGTCTGGCCCCTCGCCTGACGGTCTGCACTCACGGAGCCTCGTCTTGACCAGCAACACGCTACCCTTGAGCCTTGCGATGATCGAACGCCTGGTGGCCTTCGACACCACCAGTCATCGCTCCAACCTTGAACTGATCAACGACGTCGCCGGCTGGCTCGAGGCGCGTGGGGCAGCGGTGACCCTGCTCTACAACGACAGCGGCGACAAGGCCAACCTGATCGCCGAATTCGGCCCCCGCGATGCCCCGGCCCTGCTGGTTTCCGGCCACACCGACGTGGTGCCGGCGAGCCACGCGGACTGGCGCGTCACCGCTCCGTTCACTCCGAAACGCCACGCTGAACGCCTCTACGGTCGCGGTACGGCGGACATGAAGGGATTCATCGGCGTGGCCCTGACCAAACTGGCCGCTTGGCAGGCAGAGCACTCGCGTCACTCGGTGTTGCTGGCGCTGTCCTTCGACGAAGAGGTCGGGTGCCTGGGTGCCCCGCTGATGCTGCCGTTTCTCGAGGCCCACAAGGAACGCCTGCGGGGCATCATCGTCGGCGAGCCCACCGCGATGCGCATCGCCAACGCCCACAAGGGCCACGTCGGCATGCGCGCCACCATCGAGGGTGTGGGAGGCCACTCGGGCTACCCGGGGCGAGGCGTCAACGCCATCGATGTCGGCGCGGGCGTGGTTGCGCAGATCCGCCAGCTGGCACGGGAAAAGCGCCTGATGTCGCTCACCGATCAGCGCTTCGATCCCCCCTACTCCACGGTCCACGTCGGGCTGATCGAGGGTGGCAGCGCGCTGAATCAGATCCCCGAGCACTGCCGCATCGACTTCGAGATGCGCCCGCTGCCCGGGCAGCCCGCCATGGAAATCCTCGAGCGCCTGCGCAAGGACTTTCCCAGTGGCCTGGAGCGCGACCTGATCGGCCTTGGCCGTCGCGCCAGACTGACCCTGGAATGCCGCGGCCAGTACCCACCGCTGGACGAACGCCGCCAAGGCTACCTGTCATGGATCGCCGAGCTGGCCGAATGCAGCGTAGAACCGTTGGCGCTCGGCTTCGGCTGCGAGGCCGGGCTGTTCGCCCAGCTGGGCGTCCCTACCGTGATCTGCGGCCCCGGCAGCATCCATCAGGCCCATCAGCCAGACGAGTTCATCGCCTTCGATCAGATCGTGAAGTGCGAGGGCTTCTTCGACCGGCTGTTGTCACAGCTGTCCTTTCCTCTTCCTGACTTCCACCGCCTGGAGGCCCCATGAACCTGCGCATCCATCCCGACACCATGGTCAGCGACGAAGACGTCGCCGCCTTCCAGCGCGACGGCGCCATCTGTCTACGCGGCATCTTCTGCCCTCAGGAGCTCAAGCGACTGGCGGAGGGCATCGAGGACAACCTGCGCGATCCCAGCCCCCGGGCCAAGGTCGCCAGTCGACCCGATGACCCAGGCTGGTTCTTCGAGGACTTCTGCAACTGGCAGACCAACGAAGCGTATCGAGGTTTCATCTTCGACTCGCCGCTGGGGCTTATCGGGCAACGCCTGATGGGCTCACGCCAGGTACGCCTCTACCACGACCATCTACTGGTCAAGGAACCGGGCACGCGCCAGCGTACCCCCTGGCACCAGGACCAGCCCTACTACAACGTGGAAGGCAGTCAGAACGTCAGCATGTGGCTACCGGTGGATCCGGTATCCCGGCCGGCCACCCTGGAGTTTGTGGCCGGGTCCCACAAGGGGCCCTGGCTGATGCCACGGACCTTCATGGACCACCAGGCCAGCTGGTTCCCCGAGGGTAGTCTGGCCGAGCTGCCTGACATCGAGGCTAAGCGTGAGCGCTACTCCATCCTTGGCTGGGCGCTGGAACCCGGCGACGCGGTCTTCTTCAACATGCTGACCCTGCACGCCTCAGGTGGCGTCAGCGGCCCTCATCGCCGTCGCGCTTTCTCGGTGCGCCTGCTGGGTGACGACATGGTCCACGCACCGCGGGCCTGGACCACCTCGCCGCCCTTTCCCGGCCTCACCGACGAACTGCCCGCGGGCAGCCCCATGGAGCACCCGCTGTTTCCGCTGCTGGCAGGATGATCTTTCCCGCCGGCCAGCTTGGCGGGGCATAGGGGCAAGACGACGTCACCTACCCGCGCGGGAGACGTTCGGTCGCGCCGCAGCACGTCACTCCACCGGGAAGGCGAACGCCAGCGCGATCCGGTTCCAGGCGTTGATGGAGACCACCAGCGCCGTCACGTTGACCTGCTCTTCGGGGGTAAATTCCGCGGCCAGGCGGATGTAGTCGACGCCGCCGATCTCCTGGCCGCTGACCAGCGTCAGCGCCTCGGTCCAGGCCAGCGCTGCCTGTTCACGGCGACTGAAGAGCTGGGTCTCTCGCCACGCCGACAGAACATCCAGACGCGACTGCTGCTCACCGTCCTCGCGTGCTTCCTGGCTGTGCATGCGCAGACAGAAGGCGCAACCGTTCAGCTGGGAGGCGCGCAGCTTGATCAGGTGCACCAGCTCAGACTCGATGCCCGCCTCGGCCACGGCACGCTCGAGTTCCACCAGGGACTTGGCCAGCATCGGCTGGTGGCGAAAGACGTCGGCCCGGGTCAGACGTTGATCTTTCATTCGGGACTCCTCACAGGACGGGAAAGGAGGTAGTCTTTGCGCGTTTAAATTCCTTACCGCTGGCCGCCTGATGGCGCCTGTCTGCCCCGAGCGATGGCCCTGCCATGGCCTCCAGCGTCAACGCCGACAATGAGACCGTCCTAGATGTGGTTCCAGAGCACCCTTCGCCTCGCTGCCCGCCCCCGGGGCTTTCACCTGATCACCGATGAGGTCGTTCAGGCACTGCCGGACCTGCCGAGCATGCGCATCGGCCTGCTCCACGTCTTCATCCAGCATACCTCGGCATCGCTGACCATCAACGAAGACGCCGATCCCACGGTACGTGGCGACTTCGAGCGTCACTTCAATGTGATGGTGCCGGAGAACGCACCCTACTACCGTCACGCCCAGGAGGGCAGCGACGACATGCCGGCCCACCTCAAGGCCAGCCTGCTGGGGCCCTCACTCAGCATTCCCGTCACCGAGGGGCGCCTGGCGATGGGCACCTGGCAGGGTATCTATCTGTGCGAGCACCGCGACCACGGCGGGCCTCGTCAGCTTGTGCTGACCTTGAACGGCGAGCGCACCCGCTGGCGCCCGGAACAGGCGATGCCCGACCCCTACCGCCGTCGCAACTAAGTCACCCTGCTGTCGCCATCAGCGGGCCCCGCATGCGCAGCAACGGCCGCGAACCCTGCAAGGCTGTCGCCGGTCATCCTCGCTGCTGCTTCTGCTCCTTCCTTGCCTTCTCGGCTTGCTTGACCCGGTTCAGGACTTCGCCAAGCGTCGGTAATCCGGTTGTTCGTTGCAGCGCCACAGGTACCAGGACGCCACCGAGCGCCAGGGCCTGCAGGGTTCGCACAGCTCGCGGGTCTCCCTTGGCGTCGGCATGCGTTCCCAGCCAAACAGGTAGCGCGCGCCGTCGCGGATGCCCAAGTCATCCACCGGCAGGATATCGGGACGTCCAAGGGTGTTGATCAGCATCATCTCGACGGTCCAGCGGCCGATACCCTTGATGGCGGTGAAACGCTTGATCAGCTCTTCGTCCTCGATCTCGGCGGCCTGTTCGCGGTTGGGGATTCGACCGTCCAGTGCCGCCTCGGCGAGGCCCTGGAGGGTCGCCTGCTTGCGTGCCGAGAAGCCACAGGCTCGGAGCTCCTCCGAGGAGAGCTCGGACAGTTGCCGGGGACTGGGGAAATCCTGCCCCGGGAACAGCGCCGTCAGACGGCCGACAATCGCCGCCGCCGCCTTGCCATGGAGCTGCTGATAGGCCACCGCCCTGGACAACGACTCGTAGGGGCTGCGATCGAGGGCGGTGGTCAGTCCGCAGTCGCCCACCCGATCGATCAGCCCCGCCCAACCGTCATCCAACTGGCGCAGATGGGCCTGGGCAGGACCCAGGTGTACGGCGATATCGTGTACTTGCATAGAGGTTCCTTGTCGTCAGGGCGCTCGCTTGAACCGAGCGACACACGCCTTTGGTTTCAGACCTTTGTCGTAGACAAGCCAGGCGCCTGTCAATCCTCGCCCACGCGCTTCAAAAAAAGCGACATCCGGGATGTACCCGCACCGCGACCCGCGTATACTTTGTTGCACTGCGAAACGCCGATATAGCCGACTCGCGTCTCACGCGTCGAAGGCCTGGACGCCTGGCTTCAGCGCCTTCGAGCATGACGCCGCAGATGCTGATCGCCGGGACATCCGTATCCAGCGTACAGGCGCTATTCGCAAGCCCAATTTGCAAGACCTGTTCGCAAGCCCAATTTGCAAGACCTGTTCGCAAGCCCTATCCGCTCCCCCTGGCCCAACCGGCCAGGGCGTAGCACACCACGCTCAGGACCGAACTCCCGCGATGGACACGTCACAATCGCCTCCCCCGTCACACCAGCGCCTGACCTCCTCGGGTGATGCGACGGGCCGAGCCGATGTGCCTGCTGCTGCCCCCCTTTTACGGCCTCGAGCCAGCGCTCGAGCCGACACGACTCACCCATCCTACCTAGAGGCCTCCCTCCATGTCGGTGTACGACACCCTTTGCCTGCTCGCCGCGATGGCGATGGTGATCTCCCTGATCAACGGCAAGATCGGAAAATTTCAGACCACCATCGCGATCACTGCTGGCGCTCTGATACTGTCGCTGGCCATCGTCATCGCCGGTCACGCGGGCTGGTTCGCCCTCGACGAAACCGCTAAAACCGCCATCAATCAGTTGAATTTCGAGGATTTCCTGCTGAAGGGCATCCTCGGATTTCTGCTGTTTGCCGGTGCGCTGGGGATCAAGCTCCCCCACCTGCGTGACCAGAAGTGGGAAATCGCCATCCTTGCCATGGGCAGCACCCTGTTTTCGACCTTCTTCATCGGCTACAGCCTGTGGCTGCTGGTGGGCTGGCTGGGTATCGACTTCGATCTGATCTACTGTCTGCTGTTCGGCGCCCTGATCTCTCCCACCGATCCCATCGCGGTGCTCGCCATCGTCAAGAAGATGAACGCGCCCCGGCGCATCTCGACCCAGATCGAGGGCGAGTCGCTGTTCAACGACGGCTTCGGTCTGGTGCTCTTCGTCACCCTGTTCGCCGTCGCCTTCGGCGGCACCACCCCCACGGTGACCAGCGTCGGCCACCTGTTTCTGCAGGAGGCGCTCGGCGGCATCGTATACGGCTTCGTGCTCGGTCAGCTGTTTCACCAGTTGATCCGTCACACCGACGACCACTCCATGGAATTGATGCTCACGCTGCTGGTGCCCACCACCGGCTACGTGTTCGCCGAGTTTCTCGAGGTCTCCGGCCCCCTGGCCATGGTGGTGGCCGGCATCATCATCGGCAACCGTACCCGTCGCAAGGGCTTCTCCGAGGAGTCCCGGCAGCATCTCGACCACTTCTGGGAGCTGGTCGACGAGTTCCTCAATGGCGTGCTGTTCCTGCTGATCGGCATGACCATGCTGTCGTTCAGCTTTCACCCGGAGGACTGGGTGCTGATGATCGCCGCCGTGCCGCTGGTGCTGCTGTCGCGCTATCTGAGCGTGCGCCTGGCCTACCTGGGCTTCCGGCGCTTTCGTCGCTACAACCCCTACTCGGTGCGCATCCTGACCTGGGGCGGACTGCGTGGTGGTCTGGCGCTGGCCATGGCGATGTCGATTCCGTCGGGGATCACCGTGATTCCCGAAAAGAACATCGACGTGCGCGAGATCATCCTGGTAATGACCTACTCGGTGGTGGTGTTTTCGATCCTGATCCAGGGATCCAGCATCACCCCCTTGATCAAGCGCGCCAAGGTCTGGGAAACCGAGCAATTCAGGCGTAGCAAGCGCAGCTGATCCGGCGTGCGGCGCCAGCCGAGCTATCCCCTCCCTTGAAGAAAACACGGCCCCGGACAGTTCAAGTGTCCGGGGCCGCCTCGTCTCGACCACCCGGCAGCGCCAGCACCTGGACTTGCCGCGCCTGCGGGACCGTCGTGACCGGCTGGTGATCACGCGGCCTTACGTCGGTTGCGCCACCAGGGCAAGATTACGCGGGGTCAGCGCGCGCGGGCAGAACTGGCTCAGACTGACCTCGAAGCCGGCCTCCTCGAGCCACAGGGCCCGGTCCAGCACCAGCCACACCTCCAGCGGCCGGCGAAACAGATGGCGCACCAGCTCGAGTCGATTGACCCGCTGCAGGCACGCTTCGCCACGACGTCGATAGGCGTCCCAGTCGATCCCGTCGGGCACTGTCAGTCCCTTCTCCCGGGCGGCCCAACGACAGAAGTCCTCGAAGCGCTCCGGCATCCTGCCGTAGGCCAGACTCGGCACCGCCAGATAGTCGTCGACTCCGCGCAGCCGGCGCTGAAGAGCATCGAAACCCAGTCGCCAGGCGTTCGCCTGTTCACGCTTGCGTCGCTCTCCCTGGCTGGCGGTCACGGTCTCCTGCACCGACAGCGCCAGCGACTCTCGATCCAGCGACAGACCATGGCGCTCTGCCTGTTGCTGCGCCTGACGCGACAGGGGGCGATAGATCTTGTCACGGGTACGCTGGTAGCAGCAGGGAGCCAGACTGATCGCCACCTTCTGTTCACGTGCCAGCTCCAGCAGGCGCACGTGAAGATCGCCACAGGCATGCAGCGCCACCACCCGATCGGCGTCACCGAGGTGCCGGCTCACGCTGGGCGCCATCACGTCCTGCTCGACCAGCGTCACCTCCAGTCCCTGCCGCTCGGCCAGCGCCTGGCCGCTTTCGCACAGCGCCGGCTGCCACTCCAGCGCGCAAATGGAGCCGTCGTGGCGGCGCGCCAGCAGACGCGAAAGATGTCCCTTGCCGGCACACCACTCGACAAGCCGCTGCCCCTGGCCGATGGCCACCTGGGGCGCAAAGGCCAGCATCTGCTGCCACTTGCGACCTCCCACGTGGGCCGCCCACGCCTCGGGCGCCTGGATCGGCGGCGCTCCATCGGGAACCCTGACCAGGCGCGCCAGTTCATCCACCGGTAGCCAGGCGGCCAGCGGCGAGGCATCGAAAGGCCTCTGCTGCAAGCGCTGGCACCGAGCGTCGTCCAGCGCCTGCAGGCAAGCGGCGACATCGCCGGCGGGCGCCCGCTCGGGCCAGGGAGTCCCGGCATGGGTAAAGGGCGCCGGCGACCAGAGCCAGTGCCAGTCGGCGAGCAATCGGGTCAAGGCCTCGAGGCGCTCGGCGTGGAGCGAGGGAGTGTTCATGCGGTCGCGAAGATCATGGTAGCTAAAGGTGGGTGTTGGGCGATGGACAGTGGACGGCGTGCGTCATGGTACCAGCAGGCCGCAGGCGGGACATCGATCAAGCGATGGGCAGACCACACTGGATCGTCGGCGCCGGGGCGGCTAGCCTGAACCTTTTCGACTCTCGCTTCGGTCTGGTTTCGGCGTCGTTCCGGTCCGAAGCTGCGCTGGTTCCGCTCTTGTTCACTCTTGGTTCTCTCTTGATTCACGCTGGATTCACGCTGGCTCCGCTCATGCCCCTTCTGCGATTTCGACCGTCACATCGCTGCTCTCTCCCACGCCGATGGACGATGCCGAGGCTGGCTACTCTGACGATACTGTTGGTGCTCGGCCTCGATGCCCAGGCATCCTGCACCAACACTGCAACAGGCGCTGGCCTGGCGCCCGGCGACTGGATCACGCCCGGCGACTGGATCACGCCCGGTGACGCTCGCCCCCATACGGCGCCGACGATGGGCTGGCCGATGCTCGCCCGCCAGCAGGTGGTCCTGCTGGGTGAACAGCACGATCGTCCCGACCACCATCGATTCCAGCTGGCGAGCCTGGCCGCCCTGCACGCCCATCAGCCGGATCTGGCCATTGGCCTTGAGATGCTGCCGAGAGAAAGCCAACCGGCACTGGACGCCTGGATCGCCGGTGACATCGATGAGGCCGCCCTGCTCGAGCAGAGCCAGTGGTACCGCTACTGGGGCTTCGACCCCGAGCTGTACCTGCCGGTGCTGCGCTTTGCCCGGGACCAGGCGCTGCCGCTGAAGGCACTGAACGTCACCCCTGAGCTGCGCCAACGGCTGGTCGAGGATGGCGTCTCCACACTGCCGCCGGCACAACGCCACGGCATTCCCGAACCCGTACCGGCCATGCCGTCCTACCGTGAACGGCTCGAGGCGAGTCTCGAGGAACACGCCCTGGAACTTGCTGGCGAAGGCTTTGGCGAGGGCTTCGACGACGACATGATCGACGGCTTCGTCTACGCCCAGCAGGTGTGGGACATGGCCATGGCCCAGGGGCTCGCCGCCCTGGTCGAAGATGGCCACCTGGCGGTGGGCCTGGTGGGAATGGGTCACGCCAGCCACGGCGAGGGAATCGAGGCACAGCTTAAGAGCCTGGGTATCGCCGATGTCGCGAGCCTCTTGCCGCTGTCTGCCGACGACGCCTGCGAGGCCGAAGCGGGACTTGCCGACGCCGTCTTTGTGGTACGCGAAGACAAGCAGAGCGAGGGGCCGCGACTCGGGGTAGGTGTCGAATCAAGCGAGGACCGACCGGGCCTGGTGGTGACCGAGATGGTACCGAACAGTCCCGCCGAGGCTGCGGGGCTGCGCGTCGGCGACCGCATCCTGAACTTTGCCGGGCATGGCATCGCGCATCCCTACCAGCTCAAGGCACTGGTGCCTCGCGTACTGCCAGGCACCCAGGCCAGCATCACGGTGACGCGCGATCACCAGCGCCAGACGCTAACGGTGCGTTTCCCGATCGTGGAACCCGCTCTGGACGTCGAGCGAGGTGAAGGGACTCGACAGCACCAGCGACCCGCACTGCAACAAGAGCAGCAACAAGAGCAGGAGCCCCAAGAATAGCGCTCCGACATTCAACGCCGCCGGTCGGTATCCAGCTCGACCAGACGGCGAGCCAATTCCTCTAGCTGATGCGGGGCGAAGACCTCGATGCCTGCGTCGCGCAACAGCGCGGCGGTCACGCCTTCACCGGCGATCCTGCTGCCACTGAAGCGGCCATCGTACACCTGGGTGCTGCCACAGGACGGACTGGCATCGGTCAACAGCGCCAACCGGCAGTGGTAGCGCCTGGCGGTGGCGAGCGCTCGCCTGGCGCCCGCCACAAAGGCCTCGGTGGGATCACCGCCGTCGATATCGACGATCCTGAGCTCGCCTGCCAGCACCTGAGCGCCGCTGCCTCCTGCGATCTCCGCCGCGGGCCGCGGTGTGGGCAGGCCTCCCGCCACCTCGGGGCACACCGGCACCAGCCGCCCCTGGTCACGCCACAGCGCCAAACGCTCGTCGCCGAGCCACTTGTGCCCGGCGTCATATCGCACCGGATCCCCGAGCAGGCAGGCGCTGACCAGAAGTGGGGTCAGTTCTGCGGCGGCGGATGATGATTTCGGGCCCATCGTATCTACTCGTTCTACACAAGAGAGGGCGCAAGGGCGGCGACGACAGTCCCATGGTGCACCGGACCTGGACACAAACCAAGCCCGGTGCCGCCTCGGCGGCACCCGTGGTAAGCTCGCGTCTCGCAACATCAGCCAACCTTCAGTGAAGTTCAGGAGTCATCCCATGGTCCAGGCCACCGCCCGCCACATCCTCGTCGACAGCGAAGAAAAGTGCCAAACCCTCAAGACCGAGATCGAGAACGGTCGTGATTTTGCCGAGGTTGCCCGCGAGCACTCCTCCTGCCCGTCCGGCCGCCAGGGCGGCGACCTGGGCAGCTTCGGCCCCGGCCAGATGGTGCGTGAGTTCGACGAGGTCGTCTTCTCCGCCGACCTCAACAAGGTGCAGGGCCCGGTGAAGACCCAGTTTGGTTATCATCTGCTGGAAGTCACCAGCCGCGGCTAGGCTTGCCAAAAAGGCGCCTGCGCCTGGCGACCTTTCGACCGAGCCTCAGACCCGCCTGGGTAGCAACGACAACGCCGCGAGAGATCGCGGCGTTGTCGTGTCGGCGTGTCGAATAATCCGCAGGGCACGATCCGAGCGGGGCTATCAGAGCGGGGCTATCAGAGCGATACCGTCAGAGCGATACCGTCAGAGCGATACCGTCGGAACGACGCTATCAGAGCGACACTGACAGGGTCATTCCACCCGGGTCAGGGGTTCGCCCCGGGTGTGGATCATCACCACGATCAGTTCCGCCGGTGTGTCGTCGCTGGCATTGACCAGCTGTACGTGGCGCACGCCCTCGGGTTCTCGCCATTCGTCTCCGGGGCCAAAGCGTTCTTCTTCCCCGCCTTCGAGCTGCGAGATCACCTCGCCGGTGGCCACCTTGACGTAGGCCGGCCCTGCGTGACGGTGAGGCGGCAGGCTGGCCCCCGGGTCCAGGGTGACCAGCACCATGGTCGAGATCAGATTCGAGTCATCGGACACCCACTTCTGCTGCATGATGTTCTGGGACACGCTCGGCGTCACCTGCTCGCCCGCCTGCGCCGACGCCTGGGGCGAGACCGCGACCATCAGCGCCAGGCCGAGCCCCAGCAGCACCAGCGATCGCCAGGGTGACTGCGCCAGCGCCACTGCCCTGCTCGCCATTAGCTGACTTGCCAATGCACTGCTTGCCATAGCACCGCTTGCGATTGCTCTGCTTGCCATTGCTTCAGCCACATTTTTTTTATACGTCAGGGGGGACACTCGAGCCATGGATCGATCCTCTTGCCGAAGACGCCGTTGAATTGGGAATCCTTAAGTGGCGCTACGGCGGCCTTCCTTACACGAGTCTGTCCAACGCACATCGTCGAACACCGTGTTCCACGCGTGACTGCCGGTTCTTGCACAGTCTCTTGGGAGAATTCACCCGCCTGGTCCGCTGGGCTGGGTTAGCCTAGGCAAAAAAACAAGAACCAATGAACCGCGACGCTATCTGTTACCCGATGATGAGGACACCCCTATGCCGATCACCGACACTCCCGACCGTTACGGCAGCATCAGTCGTTTCTTCCATTGGGCCATCGCCGCGCTGGTGGTGTGGCAGCTCGTTACCGCCAGCGCCAGGTTCCTGTTCGAGGACTCCTGGCTGGATGAACTGCTGTGGGGCAGCCACAAGCCCGTGGGATTGACGATTCTGGTACTGATGCTGCTACGCGTGAGCTGGGCGCTGATCAACCAGCGGCGTCGCCCGGCACGGGTCAACCTGGCGTCGCACCTTGGCCATGTCGCGCTCTATGGACTGCTGATTCTCATCCCCTCCATCGCGCTCCTTCGCCAGTACGGCTCCGGCCGCGCCTTCTCGCCTTTCGGCATCGAACTGATGGCCGGCTTCGAAGGAGACGAGATCGCCTGGATGGAGGCCCCCGCCAACCTGCTCCATGGCTGGCTGGGCTGGGCCCTGTTCGCCCTCGCTCTCGGCCATGTGGTAATGGCGGTGCTCCATCGCGTCAGCCGCCACAGTCCCGACGTACTGCCGCGGATGACCAACGTCACCCCACGCGACTGAGACGCGCCGGGACGGCGCCCGACTGTGTGCAGATCAGAGCGGTCGCGATAGGATGGGCGGGGTCAATCGATAAGGACGTCTCCATGCCTCGCCCGCATCCCTCAGCATCTCTATCCGCCCGGGTCGCACCCGGGCGGCCTGTACCCGCCGCCGAAGGGGCCCAGACATGAGCGCCCCGATCATCGACGTCAAGGGACTGACCAAGGTCTACAGCGGCGGTTTCGAGGCGCTCAAGGGCATCGATCTTGAGATTCGTCGCGGCGAGATCTTCGCCCTGCTCGGACCCAACGGCGCCGGCAAGACCACCCTCATCAGCGTCATCTGCGGCCTGGTCAATCCGTCCTCCGGGCGTGTGCTGGTCGATGGCCATGACATCCTCGACGACTTCCGCGCCGCCCGCTCGCGCATCGGGCTGGTGCCCCAGGAGTTGACCAGCGAGGCTTTCTCCACCGTCTGGGATACCGTCTCCTTCAGCCGCGGCCTGTTCGGCAAGCCGAAGGACCCGGCGCATATCGAGAAGGTACTGCGCCAGCTGAGCCTGTGGGAGAAACGCAAGAATCGCCTGATCACCCTGTCCGGCGGCATGAAACGACGAGTACTGATCGCCAAGGCGCTGGCCCACGAGCCCCAGGTGCTGTTTCTCGACGAACCCACCGCCGGGGTCGACGTCGAACTGAGGCGCGACATGTGGGAGGTGGTACGTGGACTCAGGCAGAGCGGCGTCACCATCATCCTCACCACCCACTACATCGAAGAAGCCGAGGAAATGGCCGAGCGCATCGGCGTGATTCGCGCAGGCGAACTGGTGCTGGTCGAGGACAAGCAGACACTGATGGCGAGCCTGGGGCGCAAGGAGCTGACCCTGCACCTGCGCGAACCGCTCTCCCAGTTGCCCGAGGCGCTCGCCCACCGCAGCCTGACCCTGGCCGATGACGGCCACGCTCTGGTCTATCGCTACGACGGTGCCGACGACGGCGAAGGCGCCATCGCCGACCTGCTGGGCGAGGTCGACGCCGCCGGCATCACCTTCAAGGACCTGCACACCCGTCAGAGCTCGCTGGAAGAGATCTTCGTCAATCTGGTCAAGGAACGGACATGAACCTCACCTCGGTCAAGACGCTGTATCGGGCCGAAATGGCCCGCAGCCTGCGCACCATCCTGCAGAGCGTGGTCTCTCCGGTGCTGTCGACCTCGCTGTACTTCGTGGTGTTCGGCTCGGCCATCGGGTCACGCATCAGTGAGGTCGAGGGCATTCCCTACGGGGCCTTTATCGTGCCTGGGTTGATCATGCTGATGCTGCTGACCCAGAGCGTCTCCAACGCCTCTTTCGGGATCTTCTTTCCACGCTTCTCCGGCTCCGTCTACGAAATCCTGTCGGCGCCGATCTCGCCGCTGGAGATCGTGCTGGGCTTTGTCGGCGCCGCCGCCACCAAGTCGATCGTCCTGGGGCTTATCGTGCTGGGCACCGCCAGCCTGTTTGTGCCCTTTACCATCGAGCATCCACTGATGATGCTGCTGTTTCTGGTGCTCACCGCCCTGACCTTCAGCCTGCTCGGCTTCATCATCGGTATCTGGGCCGACGGCTTCGAGAAGCTCCAGCTGGTGCCACTGCTGGTGATCACCCCGCTGACCTTCCTCGGCGGCACCTTCTACTCCATCGACATGCTGCCACCGCTATGGCAGACGGTGACCCTGTTCAATCCGGTGGTCTATCTGGTGTCGGGCTTTCGCTACAGCTTCTACGGGCTCGGTGACGTCAGCGTGTGGATCAGCCTGGGCATGATCCTGTTGTTCATGGCCGTGGCCCTGGTGGTGATCCACGCCATCTTCAGAAGCGGCTATCGACTCAAGCCCTGAATAAAGGGACCTTTTCGACCCACCCTGTCGCTTGCGTTATCATCTGCCGCCGCCCCCTGCCCACGAGGTCCCCATGCCGATATCCGCCTGTGTCATCCAGCGCCTCGAGAAGAGCGCCAGCGACAGTCCGGCGACCCTTGTGCCCGCAAGCGAACTGCATCCCGACAGTGACGCCCTGGACAGCCTGGTCACCCGCCTGACCGATGCCTACCACGGCAAGGCCAAGCGCTGGGGACGGCTCAATGAGCATACTGTCGCGGTGAGCGACGTAGCGCAGGACGCTGTGGGCGCCAGCGATGCCTCTGTTGACGAGCCCCCTGTTGACGAGCCCCCGGCTGATGATACCCCGCCTTGGGACGACGCCGCGGCTGAACCCACCGGCCCGGTCGCCACGTCCAGCCGCTTCCCGGCCGAGTTCAAGGCCTACCTTCAGGACGAACGCGACCTGCAGACGCTCGCGGCGTCTCTGGGTGAAGCGATCAAGAAACTGGTCGACGACCACCTGCCCACCGGTGGGCACCTGATCCTCGCCGACCAGCGCCAGGGCGAAACCCGTCACCTGTTTCTGGCGCTGGTGCACCATCGTGACGGCTTCGTCATCGGTGAGGATGGCCGCGTCGCCATTACCGGTCAGGTCAACCACAGCCAGATGTCGCTGGCCTTTCGCCTCAACCTGACCCAATGGCAGGAAGGCGGCCCGTCGAGCCAGTACCTGTCACTGCTGGCCGACCGTGGTGCGCGCAAGCTGGCGGACGACCTGCAGGCGCTGCTCGGCGCCAGCGAAGGGGTCGACCCGAAGAGCGAGACCCGCACCCTGCTCAAGGCGTTCAGCGACTACGTGGAGCGCGAGGACATGGCCGAGGAGACCTCCCGCGAGAAGACCGACGCGCTGATCGACTACGCCCAGGATCAGGCCAGCCGTGGTGAGGCCATGACCCTGGACGAGCTGTCCGCGCTGGTGGACGACGACAAGCCGCGGGCTTTCTACGAGCACATCCGCAACGCCGACTACGGGCTGTCGCCGGAGATTCCGCCGGACAAGCGCACCCTGAACCAGTTCCGCCGCTTCACCGGCCGCGCCGAGGGCGTCTCGATCAGCTTCGACTCCCATCTGCTCGGCAACAGCATCGAGTACGACGAAGAGCGCGACCGGCTGATCATCAAGAAGCTGCCCAACAAGCTCAAGGAACAGCTCCAGGGCGGCTAAAGGTCCTCTATCAGGGCCAAGAAGGCTCGCCAGAAGAGCCTTCTTGGCTCTGCTTCAGCCTCAGTGCATGACGATCCCTGGCCAACGACGGGAGCGGCGCCCATCGGGTCCTCCTGTCGTCGCTCTTCTCGCTGCATCCAGTCCCTTCCCGCAACTCACCTCTCTTGTCGCAACGCCCCTTTCTGCAGCTCCTCTTGCTGCAACGTCCCTTGCCACAACGCCCCTTTCTGCAGCTCCTCTTGCTGCAACGTCCCTTGCCACAACACCTCTTCCCACAACGCCCCTTTCTGCAACGTCCCTTGCCACAACACCTCTTCCCACAACGCTTCATGCCGCAACGCCATGGGCCCTGCATTGCGGGCATGCGCATCTCTTGAATCATTTTAGAGCGATCACTCAAAAATAGTTTGAGTGATCGCTCAATGACCGTTAGGGTGACGACGCGACATCGCAAAGGTCAGTCCGTGACCTCAGGTACATCGACGCACCGCCACCAAGGTGCAAGGGAGATGAGCAACGTGAGCGACGTAATGGAACATGTCGAAACGCGCCATACTTGGATCGAAGGCCATCGCCTCGCCTACAAGGAGATGGGACAAGGCCAGCCGCTGCTGCTGATCCACGGCATTCCGACCAACAAGTTGATGTGGCGGCATGTGATGCCGGAACTAGCCCGGCAGTATCGCGTGATCGCACCGGATATGCTCAATTACGGCGAGTCGGACATGCCCACGGATGCCGACGTCTCCATCAATGCCCAGGCCCGCCTCCTCGTGAAGCTGATGGATGCCTTGGGAGTGCCCAGCGCCGACATCGTCTCCCACGACATCGGTGGTGGCGTCAGCCAGCTGATCGCGGTCAACCATCCAGAGCGGGTACGCCGCCAGGTACTCATCGACAGCGTGTGCTTCGATTCCTGGCCGATACCAGAGTTCAAGCAGATGCTGGAGCCGGGGGTCGAGGCGTCCACCAGCGTCGAGGAGTTCATCGCGACCATGCGCGACTTCATGCCCAAGGGCGTCCACGATCCCGAGGCGGCGACCGAGCGCCTGAAGGAAATCTACGTCGAGCCGTGGAACAGCACCGAGGGCAAGGCGGCCTTCTTCCGCAACATGCGCCGCCTCAACAAGGAATACACCCAGGCCATCGCCGGTGAGCTGAAGAACCTCGAGATCGCTACCCTGGTGCTATGGGGCGACAAGGACAACTTCCAGAAGCCGGACTACGCGCCGATGCTGGCGGATGCCATACCCGGCGCCAGACTTGAGTGGATCAAGGACGCCGGCCACTGGGTGACCGACGAGCAGCCGGAGGCGACCAGCCGTCATATCCTCGAATTTCTCGACAGGTCTGCCTAGACCTCGACCACACGATCCAGGCGCAGGTCATCCTCCGGGCGCTCGCCGGGATAGCCGCCGGGCACGGCCACCACGCGGGTGTCCCCCACCGTCAGCATCACCGGGTCGTGGACGTGGCCGTGGACCCACAGCGCCACGCCCTCCATCAACGCCTCGAGGCGCGAGGCGAAGGCCGGCGACAGCGGGTCGCCCTGATAGTGGGCGGGAATGCACTCGGCCAGGGGGGCGTGGTGGCTGACCACCACCGTGGCACCGCCAAACGGCCTGGCGAGCTCGGCCTCAAGCCAGGCCCGGTTCTGGCGGTGCAGCTCGACGCTGCGTTCCGGCGAGAAGACCTCACCTTCGGGTTCTTCGATGACCGCGAAGTCGGGCATCTGTCGCAGTGCAGCGGACAGCGTCTCGGTGGGAATATCCTGCGGGTCGGGACGCTCATCGTAGAGCGCGAAGTCGGTCCACAGTGTCGTGCCCAGAAAGCGCACGCTGCCGAGTTCCAGCCGTGCGTTGTCGAGCAGGTGAATGCCAAGCTCCCCGGCCCGTGTGGCCATCTCCCGGCGCAGGGCGCCCATGCGGTGCTCGTAGAATTCGTGATTGCCGGGCACGTAGATCACCGGCTGATCCGCAAAGCGCCTGGCCGCCCACTCGAGCCCCTTGAGCCCGAGGTGAATGTCCCCGGCCAGGATGACCGCGTCGGCTTCGACTTCCGGCAACTCACGATCTCCGTCGAAGTGTTCCAGGTGCAGGTCGGACAGTATTCTCAGGCGCATGGTGTCGCCTCCCGGTTCCCGGCTAGAGGTTACGCTCGGTCAGGGCAAGCCTCGCGCCCAATCCCACGAACAAGGCACCCAGCCCTCGTTCACACCATAGCCCAAGCCTGCGACTGCCGCGCAGGGCCTTGGCCAGCCGGGCCCCGGCGATCACCAGCGGAGGCTCGACCACGGCCGCCACCAGGATGATGGCCAGCCCGTGCAGCGCCAGCTGCAGGCTGACCGGCCCTGCCCCGTCCACCACGAACTGGGGCAGGAAGGCCAGAAAGAAGATCGCGACCTTGGGGTTGAGCAGCGAGATCATGATTCCCTGGCGGTAGATGCGGGCGCCGCTGGCAGGAACCACAGGCGCCGTGGCGGTGTCCTCTGTCCCCCGCGCCAGCAGCGACTTGAGCCCCAGCCACACCAGATAGGCGGCGCCCACCCACTTCACCAGACTGAAGGCCAGCGCCGAGGTGGCGAGGATCGCCGACAGACCCAACGCGGCCATGATGACGTGCAGCCCCGCCCCGCTCCATACCCCGAACATGGCGGCAAAGCCGCCACGGCGGCCATGGCGTGCGGTCTGGCCCAGCACGTAGGCCATGTCCGGCCCCGGGGAAAGGTTGAGCAGCAGTGCCGCCGACAGAAACGTGACCCAGTGGGCCAGGGAGTACTCGAGCATCGCGGTCTTGGCCTGGATAAAGATGGAGTATCGAATAAAGGAACACGCCAGACGCCCCGATGGGGGCATGGGGTGAATCCCCAGACTAGGTCGCGCGTCCGGGCGCGTCCACACTATCAGTTGAGGGAGCACGACCGACTGACGCATGCTAGACGCTTCCCCCCACTCACGCCCCCCCCCTGGCACTGGCCAACCGGGGTGTCACGA